>JAHHOC010000090.1 GCA_018677115.1 Arenicella sp.
ATGTTAGAGCGGGTGCAGGGTTCGGTGGTCAATATCGCCACCGAATCGCAGGTAAAGGTTCGGCGCCGGGTTGATCCATTTTTTGACGATCCCTTTTTCCGGCGCTTTTTTGATCAGCGGCGCCAACCGCAGCGCAGCCGCAAGCGTCAGGGTCTGGGCTCTGGTGTAGTATTCGACGCACGCTAGGGATTGGTTCTGACCAATGCGCATGTTATTGAAGGTGCGGACAAAATCACCGTCACCTTGAAGGACGGTCGCGAAGCCCTCGCGCAAGTCATCGGCACTGACAGTGATTCCGATGTGGCGGTTGTCAAAATAAATCTTGATCGGTTACAGGAGATTCCCCTGGGCGACTCCGACGCGCTTCGGGTGGGTGATTTTGTGGTGGCAATCGGCAATCCTTTCGGATTGCGCCAGACGGTAACGTCGGGCATTGTCAGTGCGCTGGGCCGGAGTGGTTTGGGAATTGAGGACTACGAAGACTTCATCCAAACTGACGCGTCAATTAATCCCGGTAATTCCGGTGGTGCGTTGGTTAATCTGGCGGGCGAACTGGTGGGCATCAACACGGCGATTGTGGCTCCCAGTGGTGGTAACGTGGGCATCGGATTTTCAATCCCGATTAATATGGCGCTGCAGATAAAAGACCAACTGGTAAATTTTGGTGCGGTGCAGAGAGGTCGGCTTGGTGTTCGGATCCAGGATCTAACCCCGGAGCTGTCAGAAGCTTTCCAGATTGACCAGACGCAGGGAGCGATAATTACACGGGTCGAAAAGGGCTCAAAAGCAGACGCCGCCGGTCTTCGTGCCGGTGACGTTGTCATTATGGCAAATAAACGCGATATCAACCGCGGTGCTGACCTGCGCAATGCGATAGGGTTACTGCGGGTCGGAGATACCCTGGATTTGCAAGTGATGCGAAATGGTAACCAGCAGATTATTCGTACTACCATCGGTGATTTGAATGCCGATAGTTCTGTGGGCATAAACTTGAATCCGCGCCTGGAGGGGGCGTCTTTCAGTGAGTTGGATGATCAGCAACTTAGTGGCGCCGTGGAAGGCGGAGTGTTGGTGTCCGAGGTAAAACAAGGCAGTGCAGCCTGGTATCACGGTATGCGGCCAGATGATGTGATCGTCTCGGCCAATCGCAAACTAGTGAAAGACCTCGACAGCTTTCGTATGGCCATCGCAAAACAAGAAGTATTATTGCTGAATATAGTCCGTGGCGAAGGTGCTCTTTACCTGTTGATTCAATAGCCCAAGCGAAACACAGTCGGGGCACAAGGCGTTATCAAGGCGCTGACTTTTTGCAGTTAATTTAAGTATACTTGGCCGATCTGGCGCGCTCATTCTGCCCTAACTATACAACAGCACTGCGACCTTCAATATGACTGAATATCTTATCGCTCCATCTATTCTCTCGGCAGATTTCGCCAAGCTTGGCGCTGAGGTGGATAGCGTCATCGACGCCGGAGCTGATTGGGTGCATTTCGATGTCATGGACAATCACTATGTGCCGAATCTGACTATCGGCCCGCTGGTATGCCAGGCCTTACGGGATCATGGAGTGACGGCGCCGATCGATGTTCACCTGATGGTGGAACCAGTTGATCGCCTGATACCCGATTTTGCTGATGCCGGTGCCACAGCGATCACTTTTCATCCTGAGGCCAGCCGGCATATTGACCGCAGCTTGCAACTTGTTCGTGAACACGGCTGCAAGGCCGGACTGGTATTTAACCCCGCCACGCCGTTGTCAGTTCTGGAGTGGGCTATTGATAAGGTCGACATAGTGTTGCTAATGTCAGTAAATCCCGGCTTTGGTGGCCAGTCTTTTATCCCCCACGTAAAACAGAAAATTGCTGCAGCCCGCGCGCTGATCGATGCCAGTGGCCGTGATATCCGACTGGAAGTCGATGGTGGTGTCAAGGTTGACAACATTGGTGAGCTTGCAGCCTTGGGTGCTGATACCTTCGTAGCTGGCTCTGCAATATTTGGTGAGCAAGACTACCGCGCGGTGATCGGCGCTATGCGTGCAAATATCGCAGCTGCCGTAGGTTAGTTAAAGAGGCATTAATGTGTCTCTTATTGTTCCTTTCTCTGCCGCCTGTGAGCGCAATAAGGATCCGATACTGGAAGTATTGCGGCCCTATTTCAATGATATTGCGAGTGTGCTCGAAATTGGCAGTGGCACTGCGCAGCACGCGATGTATTTTGCTGATCATTGTCCCAACCTGTGCTGGCAGACCAGCGATCAGGCTCAATATCTTGATGGAATCCGTGCGCAGTTAACCAATGCCCGGCAGCAAAATGTGCTGGCACCGTTGTGTCTGGATGTCACACAGCCCGACTGGAATAACCGCGGCCTGCATTACGACGCCGTGTACTCCGCCAATACCCTGCACATCATGAACCGCGTGCAGGTGCAGGCTTTGTTTAGCGGACTGCCCAGGGTTAGCATGGTCGGCAGCCTGCTAATGCTGTACGGACCATTCAAGTACCAGGGAGAGTTTACCAGCGCCAGTAATGCGGCATTCGATCAGGCCTTGCGCGATCGCGGTCAAGGCAGTGCTATACGTGATTTTGAGTGGGTTGACCAGCTTGCCAGTGGTGTTGGGTTTCAGTTCATGGCTGATCACACCATGCCCGCTAACAATCAATGCCTGATCTGGCGCCGCACAGCCTGACCAATAAGTTTATACCGGCGTAGCACCGATTCCGCCGGATAGCGAAAATCTGCTTTTTACTTGACCTGAGCGATTAGTCACGGGATTATTCGGCTATGCAAAATTACCCGACACAATCAACGACTCAATCCTGGCGAAGCTGATTCGCGAGCCAGTGCCTGACCACGTTTATTTGTGTTTATTCACGGCATAGATTTTGCCGCTTAGTAAGGAGTAATTTTTGCCATGTCCCTCAGTATTAAATCTACCAGCAATTCCACTGCCGCTGAACCCGCGGCCAGTGCCGATGTGAGTCAGTCAGTCAGCAACCAGGGCGAGTTTGAGCGGCAGGCGCAGCGACTCCGTGCAGCCGGTTATACACATGTGCCGGTGGTGCGTGAAACCCTTGCGGATCTGGATACACCGCTGAGCACCTATATGAAGTTGGCCAATAAGCCCTACAGCTACCTGTTTGAGTCGGTACAAGGCGGTGACAAGTGGGGCCGCTATTCGATCATCGGCCTCCCCTGCAATACGGTCTATAAATTCGTTGGCAATGAATTCCGGATGCTAGTCGATGGCAAGCAAGTGGAGCGCCGAAAGGTGAGTGATCCTTTGCAAACGGTACGTGAACTTCAAGCGCAGTTTAAAGTGGCACAGGCACCCGGATTGCCGGAAATGACCGGCGGTTTGGTGGGCTATTTCGGCTATGAGACGATAGGTTTTATTGAGCCTCGACTGGTACAAAGCAATAAACATGACAACTTGGGTTCGCCTGATATTCTGCTTATGTTATCGCGTGATGTGCTGGTATTTGACAATTTATCCGGCACTGTGTTTGTAGTCACGCTGGCGGACCTGAGTGAGCCTGCGGCATACAACGCGGCGCAAGCACAATTGGATCAGTGTGTGGCCGCCCTCGGACAGAGTTTTGCCCCGCCCAAGACGGCGGTAAGCCAGCAACCCACCGATGAAGCGGACTATCAGGTGTTTTTCCAGCGATCCGACTTTGAGTCAGCGGTAGACCGCTGCCGGGAATATATTTACGCTGGCGATATCATGCAGGTAGTATTATCCCAGCGCCTGTCAATGCCATATGCTGGCGAGTCCATAGATGTATACCGTGCGTTACGCACAATTAATCCATCACCCTATATGTATTACCTCAATCTGGGCGATTTTGATATCGTTGGTTCATCGCCTGAAATTCTGGTGCGGATGCAGGGTGACACCGTCACCGTGCGGCCTATTGCCGGGACCCGTAAACGGGGTCAGACGCCAGAAAAGGACCTGGCAATGGAGCAGGAGCTGCTGGGCGATGAAAAGGAGCTCGCAGAACATCTTATGCTGATTGATCTGGGGCGCAATGATGTCGGTCGCATCGCGCAGACCGGCAGTGTGAAACTGACAGAAAAGATGTTGATCGAGCGTTATTCCCACGTCATGCATATTGTGTCCAACGTGGAAGGAATAATAGATCCCGAGTTTGATGCCATCGACGTGCTCAAAGCCACTTTTCCAGCTGGTACTGTCAGTGGTGCACCCAAAATAAGGGCAATGGAAATTATTCACGAACTGGAACCGGTTAAGCGCGGCATTTATTCCGGTGCTGTTGGTTATCTGGGATGGAATGGAGGCATGGATACTGCAATCGCCATTCGCACCGCTATTATTCAGGACGGAGTGCTGACGATTCAGGCCGGGGCCGGTATTGTAGCCGACTCGGTTCCCGAACTTGAGTGGGAAGAAACCATGAATAAGGCGCGTGCTATGTTCAAGGCTGTTGAGCTGGCTAATGCCGGTTTGCAGATGGGAGTTTGAGATGTTGCTGATGATCGACAACTATGATTCGTTCACCTATAACCTGGTGCAGTATCTGGGTGAGCTCGGTGAAGTCGTGCAGACTTATCGCAATGATCAAATCAGTTTACAGGATATTGCCGCTCTCAAGCCTGATCGGCTGATGATATCGCCGGGACCATGCACGCCCGACCAAGCCGGCATTTCACTAGCGGCCATAGACCGCTTTGCTGGCAAAATGCCATTGATGGGCGTGTGTCTCGGGCATCAGGCCATCGGTCAGGTATTCGGCGGCAAAGTAGTGCACGCGCAGCAAATAATGCACGGTAAAACTTCATCTGTGAGCCATAATGGCAAAGGAGTGTTTTCCGGGATTGAAAACCCTTTTACTGTTACCCGTTATCATTCGCTGGTGGTAGAGCGTGCGTCATTGCCGGACTGCCTGGAGGTAACCGCATGGACCGATGATGGAGAAATCATGGGCCTGCGGCATAAGACGATGGTTGTTGAGGGCGTGCAATTCCATCCTGAATCGATTCTGACTGAACATGGGCATGCCCTGTTGAATAATTTTTTGCAAATGACAGGGGGTTTGCGAACATGAATATTCAAGCTGCGATTAATCATGTGGTCGAAGGCAACGATCTAGACTACCGCGATATGCAGTCAATCATGCATCAAATAATGACTGGTGCATGCACTGATGCGCAGATTGGCGGCCTGTTGATTGGCTTGCGCATGAAAGGTGAGACAGTGAACGAAATTGCCGCTGCTGCTGAGGCTATGGTCGCACTGGCTGATGGGGTGAAAATTGATGCACCGTATCTGATTGATATCGTGGGTACCGGCGGCGATGGCACCAGCACATTCAATGTTTCTACTGCGGCCGCTTTTGTTGCCGCTGGTGCGGGTGCTACGGTAGCAAAGCATGGTAACCGGTCAGTTTCCAGTAAGTCCGGTAGTGCTGATGTACTGGAATCGGCAGGCGCTAACCTCGAATTGTCGTCGCAGCAAGTTGTCGAAGTAATCCACGCAGCAGGCGTCGGGTTTATGTTTGCACCGATGCATCACAGCGCCATGAAGTACGCTGTGGGCCCACGCCGTGAAATGGCAGCACGTACCATTTTTAATGTGCTTGGGCCGCTCACTAATCCGGCCTCGGTCAAGCGCCAGGTGGTTGGGGTTTACGCTGAACCACTCACCGAAACACTGGCCCATGTGCTGCATCGGCTAGGCAGTGAACACTCGCTGGTGGTGCATTCTGATGGCGGAATGGATGAGATCAGTATCTGTGAGCCGACTCGTATAAGCGAACTCAAACACGGGAAGATAAAGACCTATTCTGTTTGTCCCGAGGATTTTGACTTAAATCGTTCTTCAATAAACAGTATTATTGTCAATGATGCCGCGGCATCATGGTCGATAATCAAGTCTGTCCTGGTGGGAGAGCCCGGGCCCGCGCGCGATATCGTATTACTTAATGCTGGCGCCGGCATTTATGTTGCCGGACTGGCAGAATCGCTGGCCGCCGGCGTGGCACTGGCCAGTCGGTCGATTGACGAAGGCAAGGCGCTGGCCGCCAATGAGGCTTTTGTAGCCGCGACACAGTCGGTTTAGGGGATATAACAATGCAAAGAATCATGTTGAGCGGTTCCAACATTCTGGATCGTATTATGATGCAGAAGACATTGGAAGTGATGGGGGCAAAAAGGCGTGTGCCGCTAGCGGATCTGCAATCCCAGGCAAAAGCCGCCGGGCCGTGCCGCGGATTTGTAAATTCGATTAAGGCGAACCTCAGCGTGGGCAATACCGCAGTAATTGCAGAAATCAAGAAGGCATCTCCAAGCAAGGGAGTGATCCGCGCCAATTTCAAGCCGCGCTGGATTGCTGAGAGCTATCACCAAAATGGCGCCACCTGTTTGTCGGTGTTGACCGACTGGGAGTTTTTTCGAGGCACACCTCGAAACTTCGAAGCAGTCCGGGAGTCGTGTTCGCTGCCCATGCTGCGCAAGGACTTTTTAGTCGATGAGTATCAGGTGGTTGAATCGCGGGTAATGGGCGCAGACTGTATTCTGCTTATCGCCGCCGTGTTGCAGGACTCACTTATGGCAGAGCTGGCTGCCCAGGCTCAGGAGTTGAATATGGACGTGTTAGTTGAGGTTCACAATGCTGAGGAACTGGAGCGCGCGTTGCGACTGGAGCTACCAATTATTGGCATCAACAATCGCGATTTGCGTACCTTTGATACAGAACTATCCACCACCACTGAGCTGTTATCGCTGGTTCCACAGGGCGTAGTGGTGGTTACTGAGAGCGGTATTCATAGCCGCGAAGACGTGGAGCTGATGCGTCGGCATGGCGTTGATTGTTTCCTGGTGGGTGAAGCGTTAATGCGGGCGCATGACCCCGGCAAAAAATTATCGGAGCTGTTCTTTTCCGAGTGACAGCTAATTATCTTTGGGTGGGGAGAAAGTTGTAGGGCCAGTTTGGCATTCCCGCGAATGCCGCATCTGGCTGACGGGCTTAGACATTCAATATTATTTAAACGAACCAGATGAAAGCAACAATCGAGTTAAAGCAAAACGTGTGTTTTAAGGCCACCTCCGGTAGTGGTCACGAGATCGTAATGGATGGGCCACCCGAGTTTGGCGGGGAGAATTCAGGCGCCCGCCCGATGGAGACCCTGTTGATAGGTATGGGCGGGTGTGCCGCATTCGATGTGGTGCACATTCTGCGTAAGCAACGGCTGACTGTCTCTGATTGTGTCGCCGAATTGGAGGCAGAACGGGCCAACACCGACCCTAAAGTATTCGTCAAGATTCATCTGCATTTTAAGGTTTCCGGTGATGACCTGACTGAAAAAGCGGTGGCCAGGGCGGTACAACTGTCGGCAGAGAAATATTGCTCAGCTTCAATCATGCTCGCCAAGACGGCTGCTATAACACACACTTTTGAGATCCTATGATGCCTGACACACAGCGACCACCACATGCCGGCATGCGCCATGTTGCTTTAAACGTGTTGGAATTGTCGTCGATGGAGCGGTTTTATGTCGACCTGCTTGGTTTTGCCGTTGAATGGCGGCCTGACCCCGAGAATGTGTACCTGTGCAGCGGCATGGATAATTTAGCGCTGCATGTGGTCGCTGATACGGGTGGCAAACATCAAGCATTAGCGCATATCGGCATCATTGTGGATAAGCTGGACCAGGTCGATGACTGGTATCAATTCCTCACTGAGCATGACGTGACGGTAATGAATGAGCCGCGGACCCACCGAGACGGTGCGCGCAGTTTTTACTGCTATGATCCAGAAAACAATGTGTTACAGGTGATATATCACCCGCCACTTTCAAAAGGCTAGCTAATTGATATTTAACCTTTCCATGAACACACCGTAATCGCCATTGCATTGTAATAACTTAGCCTTATAGTTTGATATAAGCAGGTAACCACACGTCAGTGGAGATGGCCATGCATAAGGTAGAGTTTAACGCGAACAAATCTGGCATCGTTAAAAGTAATGCCGGCGATGCAGTTAAGGAATATGCGCAACATGACTGGGTTACTGTGGTCAATCCCACCAATCACCAGAAGCTGCTGCAGGCCTGCGATCATTGTGGTGTAGTGAAGTCGGAAAATTCAGTTACCAGAAAATGCCGGGCACCGCATAGCCAGTCCTTGCTATTAAGTGCCGGTGATCGCTTAAAGTCGGTTTGCTAAGCGCTGAGGCAACGGCAATTAGCTGAGCAGCAGTTCCAGTAGAGCCTTCTGAGCGTGCAGGCGGTTTTCGGCTTCCAGAAAAACTACGCTTTGCTTTCCATCGATTACTGAGTCGCTGACTTCCATGCCGCGGTATGCTGGAAGACAATGCATAAATAGAGCGTCGTCGCTGGCCATGGCCATCAGGCTTTGATCCACCCGATAGCTTTCAAACTGACTCAGTCGCCTGTCTTTCTGATCTTCCTGGCCCATGCTGGCCCACGTATCTGTGATCACCACATCGGCATTGTCAACGGCAGACTGGGCATCATCGAAAAATTTGATTGCCTGTTTATTGGATTTAATGACCGATGCGTTGGGTGCGTAACCCGCAGGTGTGGCGATGTTCAATTTGAAGTTAAAAATACGTGCCGCGTTCATCCACGAGTGGCAAACGTTGTTGCCATCGCCCACCCAGGCTGCGGTACAGCCACTAAAGTCACCACGCAGCTCGCGCAGGGTCAGCAGATCTGCCAGTAACTGGCATGGATGATAGTCATCGGTCAGCCCGTTAATCACCGGTACACTTGAATATTCCGCGAACCGTTGCAGTTGCTGATGGGCGTCGGTACGGATAACCACACTATCAACCATGGAAGAGATTACCCGCGCACTGTCCTCAATCGGTTCGCCACGCCGCATTTGTGTGTCGCCAGGATTTAGAATTATTGCGCCACCGCCCAATTGACGCATCGCTACCTCAAAGGACACACGGGTGCGTGTTGATGATTTGCTGAAGATCATGGCCAGCGTTTTGTTTTTTAGCGGCTCATAAATGGCGCCGGCACATGTGCTTTGCTTCAGGTGGAGAGCACGATCAATTAATTGCTGCAGTTGCTCTGGAGGCAGATCGTCCAGAGTCAGGAAATGTTGTACAAGCATAATTTGCTACAGGCCGGTAACGACATCAGAAGTTGTTGCCGCCACCTGTCTGGCCTGATTTTCAGTGAGCAGCACGGATGGCAGCATGCGAATTACTTTACCATCACCGGCCACACTTACGACCAGCCCCTGATCTAAAAATTTCACTGCAAGATTGTCGTACTTCTGGTCAAGTTCAACACCCAGCATCAGGCCCTTGCCGCGGATGTCAACTACCTTTGGATGGGTGCCCAGCTTCTGCTGCAGCTGTCTTTTTAGAAAAGTACCGGTATTGGCCGCGGTTTCAACCAGCCCCTGTTGCTCGATAATATCGATAACATTGGAGGCAACCTGGCAAGCGAACGGATTACCACCGAAGGTAGTGCCATGCGAACCGGGGCTGATAAGGTCAGCAGCCTTTCCCCGCGCCGCGCAGACTCCGATTGGAATTCCGTTACCAAGCGCTTTGGCGCTGGTGACCACGTCGGCAATGATATCTTCGTGCTGATGAGCGAACCATTTCCCGGTACGGCCCATACCTGATTGTATTTCGTCAACGATTAATAGCCAGCCATGTTGGTCACACAGCGTTCGTATAGCTTGCAGATAGCCCTCGTCGGGGACCACAATTCCGCTCTCTCCCTGAATCGGTTCAATCATCACCGCTACAACTGAGTCATTGTCAGCATAAGCTGCAACGGCATCTACATTGTTATAGTCAACCTGTGAGAAACCTTCCAGCATCGGTGTAAATCCTTTATGCAGTGATTCTTTCCCGGTCGCCGATAATGAGCCCATGGTGCGGCCATGAAAAGAACCGTGAGCTGTAATAATGGTTGGAGTTTCAATGTTCTTGCTGTGGCCATAGAGTCTGGCAATCTTAATCGCCGCTTCATTGGACTCGGTACCTGAATTGGTGAAAAATGCTTTATCCATGCCTGAGATGCGGCAAAATTGCTCGCCCAGCTTAGCCTGTTCCTGAATATGGAACAGGTTGCTGCAATGCAACAATCTGGTCGCCTGCAGGGAAATGATTTCACTTATTTTGGGGTGACAGTGGCCAAGAAATGTTACCGCGATGCCGCCCAGGGCGTCGAGATATTGCTTGCCGTCCTCGTCCCAAAGGTGGACTCCTTCACCGCGTACAAAGCTAACCGGCATGCGCGCATAGGCATTCATCAGCGCCGGCTCCTGATAGCTCTTGGAGGTTCGGTTGCGGAATTTATTTAGCAGGTTTTTTAACATTTGATAAGGTGCGATAAATCGTTATTTACAGAAACAAAAAGCGCCCCGTGGGGCGCTTTTTCGGAACATTGAGTTTACTCGGTTAGTCGGCAATCTCCAACCCGGGAAGTTCCGGGATAATGATACCAATCAAATGAAATGGAGAATCAGTGCCAGCACAACAGTCAGGGCGATGCTACTGTGAATTACGCCCTTAACCGAGGCTATCGGACCCTGTTTACCCATAATGGCATTTATCTCCAGCAGCACCACCACTGCCAGCGCCACCCATAATCCGGTGCTCAGGCCTTCTGCGGAATACTGCGCACCTTTGTGCGCTGAAGCCAGCATAAAGTAAGCCATTGGTCCGGAGAAAAGAGTATTGGTTCGAGACGCAAGCAATGCTTTCGCGCCTGCCGCCGGACCGTCGCCTTCCTTCATACCTAAGGCAATCTGCTGCGCCGGCCAGATAATAATCCAAACATTCAAGAACATGAATGTACCCAGTAACGCGCCAACAATAATAAATTCGTTGACACTTAGGGTGGCGGAGATTACATGCAATAAGTATAACCCGGTCAGGAAGGTAAACATGGCACCCCAGCGGAACCACCATAGAGCGCTTGGCGCCAGTTTGGATTTGGCATCTGCCAGCCCTTCAGGTGAAGCTTCCTTAAAATAGCCGCCCTGCACAAAATTGAAGTAGTACAGCATGCCAATCCAGGCAATGCCGAACAGCAAATGTCCCCACCGGACTACAAAATTTAATTCTTCCATCTTTGTATACCTCTGATAGTCAGCTAAGCATGAGTAAATTGATGATCACACATGCATTGTTTTGTTGTTATTAATTCTTAAATCTGCGCAGTGCAATAATAGTTTATACACTGTTTTGCATGCCTGCGCACACAAAAATTCAATCGTGGGTGTTGTGCTGCAGGCTTGACCTTTGGCCGCGAAAGCAAGACACTACGCGCTTCATGGCTTCTCGGCACTCATTCAACAATGTCTGAAATAAATAAGGTTGTGTTGGCCTATTCCGGCGGACTCGATACCTCAATAATTTTAAAATGGCTGCAACAGGAGTACGGTTGTGAAGTTGTCACCTTCACCGCCGATATTGGCCAGGGCGAAGAAGTCGAGCCTGCACGGGAAAAGGCCAAAGCGATGGGTGTTAAAAGCATTTACATCGATGATCTGCGAGAAGAGTTTGCGCGTGATTTTGTTTATCCCATGATGCGCGCTAATGCTATATACGAAGGTGAATACAGGCTGGGAACTTCCATTGCCAGGCCACTGATCGCCAAGCGCTTGATAGAAATTGCTAACGAAACCGGTGCCGACGCAATCTCTCATGGAGCAACCGGAAAAGGCAATGATCAGGTAAGGTTTGAACTTGGTGCTTATGCTCTGCGCCCGGATATCCGGATTATCGCGCCGTGGCGGGTGTGGGATCTCAATTCACGTGATAAATTGCTCGCTTACGCTGCGCAGCACAATATTGACGTGGAGAAAAAAGCGGATGGAAAATCTCAATATTCGATGGATGCTAACCTGCTGCACATCTCTTATGAGGGTGGCATTCTGGAAGATCCATGGGCTGAGGCTGAAACGGACATGTGGCGCTGGTCGGTCGCGCCGGAAGCAGCACCTGACGAACCGCAGTATGTAGAACTGGAATATACAAACGGCGATATTGTGGCAATCAATGGACAAAGCATGTCGCCTGCGACTGTGATGGAGTGGCTAAACAAGGTTGGCGGTGCACATGGTATCGGTCGCGACGATATCGTTGAGAATCGTTATGTGGGCATGAAATCCCGCGGCTGTTATGAGACACCCGGGGGCACCATCATGTTGCGAGCGCATCGAGCCATGGAATCGCTGACCCTGGATCGCGAGGTGGCGCACTTGAAAGATGAGCTCATGCCCCGTTACGCGGAGCTGATTTACAACGGTTACTGGTGGAGTCCGGAGCGTGAAATGCTGCAAACAATGATTGATCAGTCACAGCGCCATGTGAATGGCACGGTGCGGGTTAAACTGTATAAAGGATCGGTTAGTGTTACCGGCAGGAAGTCACCCGCCGATTCGCTTTTTGATGAACGCATTGCGACTTTCGAAGATGATCAGGGAGCGTATAACCAGGCGGACGCTGAAGGCTTTATCAAGTTGAACGCATTGCGCTTGCGCATCGGTGCTAAACGGTCTAGCTGATCAACAGCGGCAGCCGAGTGTGCTGCCAACACTGGCGATTATCGTGCCGGCACTCAACGAGATGCCAATGCTGCCGGCACTTAGTCAACAGCTGGTTGCACTGGGCGTGCAGCAGTCAATAATAGTGGATGGTGGCAGTGACGATGGTAGTTGGGAATGGTTGCGGGCTAACTGGCACAATGGCAAATCCCGGCTGGCACTGCAGAGTGATGGCGGGCGGGCTGGGCAGATGAATGCCGGCGCGGCGCATAGCGAAGCCGACATCTATCTATTTTTACATGCCGACAGCGTATTGCCAGACGGCGCGGTCGAAGCGATCAGCGGGGCGCTGGCTGATACAGCACAATGGGGACGGCTTGATGTGCGATTCGATTCTACAATGCCTGCTATGAAGGTGATCGAATGGTTTATTAATGTTCGTGCGCGGTTGACGGGTGTGGCAACTGGCGACCAGGCCATTTTTGTAGCAAGAGAGCTGTTTGAACGTGTTGGTGGGTATGATTTGATCCCATTGATGGAAGACATTGCCCTGAGTACGAAACTGAAACGACTGGGACGACCCGCATGCCTGGCTGATAAAGTGCTTACCAGTGCCCGTCGTTGGGAACAAGGCGGCGTTATCAAAACAGTGTTGCTGATGTGGTATCTACGGCTGGCTTATTATTGCGGGGTTCCAGCGGAGCGGCTGGCGCGACAATATGCACATATCAGGTGATGGCCAAAATCCGTAGTATACCGCTGGTGCTGTTTGCCAAGACTCCCATTGCGGGTGAAGTCAAAACCCGGCTGCAACCACAGTGTACACCGCAGCAGTGTGTCGACATCGCGCGGATATTAATAAGCGAATCAGTTGGTGTTGTCAGTAGAGTTTGGCCAGGCTCTGTGTCACTCGCCGTATGGCCTGATGCTAATGATTCATTCTTGCAACGCCTGGCCTCTGACCATGATTTGTCAGTGCTGGTACAGGTGGAAGGTGATTTAGGCGATAAGATGCATGCGGCCCTGCAGCAATCTGGCTACCCTGCAGCGGTCATGGGCTGTGATGTACCGCATATTCCCTCCGCGCATCTAAGCCAGGCATATCGTTGGCTGAGTGATGGCCGGGATGTAATCGGGCCATCTGCAGACGGCGGTTATTATTTGTTGGGATTAGCTCGGCCAGCGCCAGAAATTTTTGCCGGTATCGAATGGGGTACTGATCGGGTGCTGGCAGCAACCCTTGACCGTGCGCAAAGCATTGATCGTAGATTGCTGTCGTTATCGGTGTTAAATGATATCGATACCTGGGCTGATTTATCGACCACTCCGCTGCCTGCTCTGCAGGCTTATCTCAAGACGATGCAGCAGGAATGAATTTTAACGCGATGCCATTGTTGCAGTAACGCAATCCTGTTGGCCTGGGGCCATCTTTAAAAACATGTCCCTGATGACCGCCGCAGCGTGCGCAGTGGTATTCGGTGCGCGGCAGGATCAGTTTAAAATCCTTTTTTGTTTCAATGCGGCCTTCAATCGCTTGCCAGAAGCTGGGCCAGCCAGTACCACTATCGTATTTTTTATCCGATTCAAACAGTACCAGGTTGCAGGCAGCACAGGCGAACTGGCCTTCCCGTTTTTCCTCATTTAGCGGGCTGCTGAAAGGTGCTTCAGTGCCTTCCTGTCGCAGGACATAGTAGGCTTCCTCATCAAGTCGCATTTTCCATTCGACCTCGTCCAACGTAAAAGGCTCAACGTTTTCCGGGTTGGGGTCGAGTTGAAGTTTGTTTTTCATGGCATAGGATCGGGTGCTGACACTCAAGAGCGTTGGCGAGAGTGCCAGTGCGGTCAGGATTAAGGCGTTACGTCGTTTCATGGCTTGAATGTTAGCAGAGATGGAGTGAATAAAGACCGCAGCGACTAACAAATCCGTGCATATATTTTAATTCCCACAAAATTAATTATAATTATATTTACCATAAATATATATCCACTATAACTTCAATATAGCGATTTAAGTGACATTTAATACCACTTATAAAATAATATGCTTGGTATGGGTATAGTTTAAATAGAAGTGGTAAATTAATACGATAAACATCGCGCTACATAGATCCGGTCAAGTTCCATGCGACAACAGGTAAGCCAATGAACTGACAGCGAATTGCCGGGTCTCGGTAGCGATCCTGATTGATTGAAGTCTGCCAAATACCTTTGCCCGAGAACGGATGTGAGCGGATCAACAATGTATCGAAGCACTCATTGTTTAACCTTGTTGCGATGCATGTGGTTCGCTGGTTCTGACCTTGCGCGTCACGGAGATGTAAAATTTTATAAATTGGCGTTTATTTTTAACAGCGCTTACGTTAATGTCTCCCCTCAATTCTATTATGTATGTCAGTTATAAACCCCATAAGCTACCAAGCGGAGAATCCAAATGAGTAAACGTGATGACCTGATCGCCAAGTACGCAAGCGATCTGCAAAAGAAATGTGGCGAGAAGCCAAACATGAAATTATTAACCGCCGTGACCATCGGATGTGGCCCCTCAATTTACAACGCTGACGCATGCACCGTATCTGCCGGCGATAAAAAAGAACTTGAGCGAGTAAAGAAAAACTTCCTGATTAAAAAGCTCGGCTTGAAAGACTCAGCCCGGCTCGATGCAGGAATTCAAGATGTGATCAACACCTATGGCCGCTCTAACCCGCGCAAGTATCGCGCCGTGGTTTATTACTTATTGGTGAAAAAGTTCAGAAAAGGCAGCGTATACAAATAGCAGTCGGTTTGAAAAACCTGGCCCGGATGGGCCACTGAAAAAAACCCGCGGCCGCGGGTTTTTTTGTTACTGCAACCGTAATAAGTTGTGCAGCCACTGAATCAAATTAGCTGGTGCCTAGTCGCGCCAGAAGGTGGTGGTGAACAGCACTAGAAGGGTAAATAATTCAAGCCGGCCCAATAACATGGCGAATGCCAGGATCCATTTAGCGGCGTCATTAATGCTCGCATAGTTGTTGGCGACCTGTTCCAGTCCCGGACCGAGATTGTTTAGACAGGCAGCGGCGGCAGAAAACGCCGTCACGCCATCCAGACCAACAAGACAAAGTGCAAAACCGATCAGTGCGTAGCAGAAAATATAGGTGCAGAAAAATGCTGTTACCGTGGCGATAATCCGGTCGCTGACAGCTTTACCACCGTGCTTGATTGACAATACGGCGTTGGGGTGAACAAGGCGCACAATTTCACGCCGTACCTGTTTATACAACAATTCTATGCGCATTACCTTGATCCCGCCGGCAGTGGAGCCGGCACAGCCACCCATAAAGCTCAGCAGGATCAGCAGGACTGGCAGCGCCCCGGGCCACCAGGCGAATCCGCCGGAGGTGTAACCGGTGGTGGTGAGGACGGAAACAAGGTGAAATAAGCCCATCCGCACGGAACTATAAGTGTCCGGGTAGACCCCGCTGTAGGCCAGACCTGCGAGCAGTATAATTGCAGCAACAAACAATACTAAAAACATGTAACCATATTCGGTGTTGCGCAGATAAGGGAGCAGGGAGCGCGAGCGCCACGCCAGAAAGTGCAGGGAAAAATTTGCCGCAGCCAGCAGCATGAACACCATCGCCACCGCCTCGACTGCGGCATTGTCAAAAAAGCCGATACTCTGGTCATGAGTCGAAAAGCCACCAATAGCGACAGTGGAGAATGCGTGACAGATCGCGTCAAACACGGTCATCCCGGCAAGGTAGTAACTCAGCGCGCAAATGGAAGTCAGACCAACATAGATGTACCACAGCGCCTTGGCACTTTCGGTAATCCTGGGAGTCAACTTGGTATCCTTCATAGGACCAGGTGTTTCAGCACGGAACAACTGCATGCCACCGATGCCCAGCATCGGCATGATCGCGACCGCCAGGACTACGATTCCCATACCGCCCAGCCACTGAAGTTGTTGCCGGTAAAACAAGGTTGAATGCGGTAGCTCATCCAGTTTGGTGAGAATGGTACCGCCAGTAGTGGTGAGGCCAGACATGGACTCAAAAAAAGCGTCGGTTAGCGACAATGAATGGTGCGCTGAAAGCATGAATGGCAAGGCACCAAAGCTGGCAAGCACGGTCCAGAATAAAACCACCACCAGAAAGCCATCCCGATAGCGCAGATCCCTCTTTACCTTGCGTACCGGCGCCCACAATAGCAACCCGGTGAACAGGGTTACCACAAATGAGATTAAAAACGGCAGCGCATTTCCATCGATATATATCATGGAGACCAATATGGGTGCCAGGTGAGCAGCGCTGAACATGATCAGTAAAATCCCCAGTATTTTGATCACGACTTGAAAATGCATTAGCTATCCGATCCGGTTATTGGCCTGGCAATAAAAACTAGATAAAGGTGGCATCAACCTGGAAAAGCGCTTCTACATGCTGGATGCAGGACTTATCATCCATGAAAATAATCACATGGTCTTCAGGCTCTATTATTGTACTGACGCTTGGGATAATTACCTCGCCCGCCCGCACGATTGCGCCGACCCCGGTGCCTGGGGGAAAGGGAATGTCGCGAACGCCTCTGCCGATCACTTTGGAGGATGCTTCATCACCATGAGCGATGGCCTCTATCGCTTCAGCACGGCCACCCCGTAATGCATGCACTGAAACTACATCACCGCGACGGATATGTGCCAGAACGCTGCCGATGGTGGCGCCCGGAGGGGAGATCAGCACATCGATGTCGGGGTGATCGATGTGTTCAATGTAGGCAGGGCGGTTAACTAACGCCATCACCCGCCGGGCACCGAGCTTGTTGGCCAGCTTGGCCGCCAAAATATTTATTTCATCGATCTCAGTTACTGCACAGAATACATCGGCGCCCTCGATATTTTCCTGCAGCAATAAATTAGCGTCTGCGGCATCGCCATTCAATACGATTACGTGCCGAACAGCATCAGCAATCCTTTCTGCTCGTTGAGGGTCGAGTTCAATCAGCTTCACGCTGTAACCCTTACGGTCAAGTTCTTTAGCTAGATTGAGCCCAATATTGCCGCCGCCGGCAATGAAGATGCGCCGGGTCTTGTCGCTGTGGCCGCGCATTTCCTGCATAACAGCTTTAATATGTTTGCGGGCAGCGACAAAAAACACTTCATCTTCTTCCCTGATTACAGTCTCAGAGGTCGGGGTGATGACGTCTTTGTCGCGATAGATGGCTGCGACTCTCGTCTCCACATTGGGCATATGCTCGTCCAATTCCGCTAATTGGCAATTAATCAGCGCTCCGCCGGCCACTGCTTTAACCCCAACCAACTGTACCAGGCCGTCCGCGAAATCCAACACCTGGATGGCCCCCGGAAATTCTATTAGCCGTATAATATGGTCCTTAACGATCCCTTCCGGCGAGATGATTACATCAATCTGGAACCCGGCTTCGTTTTCAAACAGCTCCAGATTATTCAAGTACTCACTGGATCGGATACGGGCTATTTTGGTTGGGGTGGCGAAAAAAGCCTCGGCGATCTGGCAGGCCACCATGTTGACTTCGTCATTGTCGGTGACTGCCAGTACCAGCGAGGCATCTTCGGCACCGGCTGCTCTCAACACAGATGGATGGGCCGCGTTACCAGTGACAGTTCGGATATCGAGACGGTTTTGAAGTTGCTGCAGAGGCCGATTGCGAATGTCTACTATCGTTACGTCATTCTCTTCCCCAACCAGCACTTCAGCGATTGAAATGCCGACTTGGCTGGCTCCCAGTATCAAGATTTTCATTATGCTATTTTGCCCCTGTGTTGGTACCCGATGGCCAAGCGCGCGATTGATTCATTCGCTGGGATTCAATGCTTGGTCGCCTTTGTATCGCTGGCACTGATATTAAGCCCCTTCAGCTTGCGGTATAAATGGGTGCGCTCCAGCCCCACTATTTTTGCCAATTCGCTGACACTGCCGCCGACTTTGCTGAGGTGGTGAGATAAGTAGGCCTTTTCAAACCGTTCCTTCGCTGAGCGCATGTCGCCCTCGAAATAGTCGGGTAGTTTTGGCGCCTTGTTCTGCATATCCAGATCACCCCCGATAGCGGCGGTGACTTCTTCCGCGCTGATCTGCTGGCCGCTGTTAAGAACGATCAGCCGTTGTAACACATTTTGTAATTGGCGAACGTTGCCGGGCCAGTCATAGCTGCTGAGTACTTTTAATGCTCCATCCGCAATCGATGGCGTTTCGATCTGGTTTCGCCCGGCAATCTCTTCCATAAACAGATCTACCAGCTCAGGTAAGTCCTTGCGGCGTTGGCGTAGCGAAGGCACATGAATTGGGATCACATTCAATCGATAATAGAGGTCTTCACTGAATAAGCCCTTGTTGACAGCTTCCTGTGGGTTGCCGCTGGTAGTAACGATGACACGCACATCCAAATCCAGGAATTGATCACCACCGATCCTTAAAAACTGTTGCTCCTGCAATGCACTCTGCAATTTGGTCTGGGTTTCACGGTTCAGGTCAAGCACCTCGTTAATAACCAGTGTCCCACCGCGAGCGAGCTCGAAGCCACCTTTCAGAATCTTGCCATCAGCCTCGCTGCCGAACAATGCCTGAGATACAGAATCACTTGGCATCGCGGCAAGATTAAGCTCCACGAACTCGCTTTCGGCACGAGGGCTGTTTTCGTGAATCTTGCGGGCTACCAAATGTTTGCCGGTGCCCGGATCACCGGTGATAAACACCCATGAATCTGTTGGGCCTAAAAGCTTGATATGTCGCAATAGTTCCAGGCTGGCATCACTTTTGGAGACCATCGGCGATTCAATTTGCAGGCGGCTCTTTAGGCGTTTGTTTTCTTCGCGCAGTGACGCATTCTCCAGGCCGCGTTCAACGCTTAGAATAAGCTTGCCGGTTGATAACGGTTTCTCAAGAAAATCATAGGCACCCAACTTCACTGCCTCGACCGCATTCTCTACGGTACCGTGCCCGGATATCATTATCACCGGTGTGCGATCCAGTTCGGACTCCTCCATCCAGTGTTTCAATACTGAAATTCCATCTTCATCCGGCATCCAGATGTCGAGTAATACAAGGTTGGGGCGATTTTTCCGGAACTGAACACGGGCTTGCTTGGCGTTATCGGCAAGTGCAACCGAATAGCCTTCATCCTGGAGAATGTCACGCAGGATGTTGCGAATATCCTTTTCATCATCCACCACCAGAATATGCGGTTTGTTAGAGGTCACAATAGCTTTACCAGGCATTGATGCAAAGGATGGGTTTCAGTTATGGAGTCAGGTGGATTGCTCGGCTTGCCCAGAATGTAATGTATTTTGATTGCGATTGCCACGATAGGTTTGCATTGCATTTATCGGCAACCTGACGTGCATTGCGGTGCCACCCAGTTTACCGTCGCTGGCCCATACCGAGCCGCTATGTTCTTCGATGATCCGTTTCACAATTGCCAGGCCTAGCCCCGAGCCCTTTGCCTTGCTGCTCACGTAGGGATCAAACAATGATTCACGAATATCAACCGGGATACCCGAGCCATTATCCTCGATGATCAAATCCACGTAGTTGCCAACCACTTCAGCGGCCACGGCGGTACGAATAGTGAGTTCAGGGTTGTTAATGTCGTGCAAGGCGTGACTGGCATTAATGACCAGATTATTCAATACCTGCCTTAGTGCGGAAGCGTTGGCTTTTATCTGCGGAAGGTCAGGCTCCAGCTTCAAGTTAACCCGGATGCCCTGCAGGCTCGAAGAGTGCAATTCAACAACATCCGTGATCAGTTGGTTCAAGTCCAGGGAGCGCAATTGAGCCCGCACCGGCTGTGCAT
>JAHHOC010000091.1 GCA_018677115.1 Arenicella sp.
GTCTGTCACCAGCAGCCACTTATTGTGGGTGCCGGGTAACACCAGTAGCCGCTCACCCCGTTTGGTAGATTTTTCCTGTTGCAGCCAGCCCAGCAATTGCAGTTCTTCGCCGCGCATAACATCGGCAGCGTCCAGCGGGTTTCGGGTTTTAACCCCCGATAGCAATGAAAAGCTTATACCCCGCACCACAAACTGAACACAGCTGGCAGTAATTTCGGCCGCGTCAACCGGGCAACTTAAATAAGGAGTGCTGCGCCAACCGATGTTGGATCCAACCGCGCCGGACAGGATCACCGCTATGTTACCGTGTTGCTCCAACCAGTCACCGCATAAGGAAAAAATGACTGTATCAAAATCATTCTCAATCTGCTGCACGCCCGGACCGGTGCGACTGTCGAGCAGGGCAGCCGAGCCACTGTCGGTCATCTCGCACAGATAAAGCCGCAAATTACTGTTGCCCCAATCGCCGGCTATAAAAACAGGGTTTTGCATATTAAGCAGGAGTCCGATTTGTCATAATCGCTGCCTAGTATAAATAAACTGAAAACTGAATTCGTTAATTACCACGTAAGTGACGATTGTTTTACTTGTAGATCATCCGCAATGAAAGCTTCCCTGGGCATCTGTTACTACCCCGAGCACTGGCCGCCGGCAAAGTGGAGCGAGGATGCGCATCGGATGGTCGATCTGGGTTTGCAACTGGTACGTATCGGTGAATTCGCTTGGTCGCGAATAGAACCATCGCCAGGCGAATTGCAATGGGGCTGGATGGATCAGGCAATCGAGACACTTGGTGGCGCGGGTTTAAAGGTAGTGCTCGGCACACCTACTGCGACTCCACCACGCTGGATGCTGGATCGTTATCCCGATATGCTGGCGCTTGACATCGAGGGCAGGCCGCGAAAATTTGGCTCGCGCCGTCATTACTGTTTCAGCCATGCCGGTTACCGTGAAGACTCAGCTACTATCGCCGGGCTGATGGCACAGCGTTATGGAAGCTCCGAGTATGTGCACTCATGGCAAATAGACAATGAGTATGGCTGTCACGATACCGTGGTCTCATACAGCGCTGCCGCGCGAGATGCATTCCAGGACTGGTTGGCACAGCATTACTCTACTATAGAATCCCTTAATGCAGCATGGGGCAATGTGTTCTGGTCGATGGATTATAGTGATTTTGGGCAAATCGAATTACCCAACCTGACTGTCACCGAGCCGAACCCAGCGCATGTGATGGACTTTCGCCGTTTTTGTAGCGATCAGGTTATAAGGTATAACCTGGCCCAGGTCAGGGCTATCCGGCGGCACAGTGATGCATCGCTAATCCACAATTACATGGGCCGCGTCACCGATTTTGACCATTTTCGTTTGGGAGACGATCTTGATATCGCCAGCTGGGATTCCTACCCGCTGGGTTTTCTGGCTGACCGGTCAGATGCCAACGAAAGCCGGCAACAGCACTTCTACCAGCAGGGGGAACCGGATTTCCAGGCCTTTCATCACGACCTGTACAGGGCGGCCGGCAAGGGCCGCTGGTGGGTGATGGAACAGCAGCCGGGCCCGGTGAACTGGGCTCCTTTCAATCCTGCGCCATTGCCCAATATGGTGCGCCTGTGGACCTGGGAAGCAATAGCGCACCAGGCCGAAGCTGTTTGTTATTTTCGCTGGCGGCAGGCGCCCTTTGCCCAGGAACAAATGCACGCCGGGCTGTTGCGACCCGATTCCATAGAGATGCCGGTGTGCGATGAAGTAAGGCAAGTTGTCAAGGAAATTGAAGATGTTGGATCAGTCACAGCCGCTGAACCCGATATTGCCCTGGTGTTCGACTATGAGTCGTGCTGGGCGTGGCAATGCCAGCCGCAAGGGCAGTCTTTCGACTATTTCTCCTTGCAGCTTGCGTTTTATCGCGGCCTGCGGCGGCTGGGTCTGTCAATAGACATAGTGCCAGCATCGGTGGCTTCGCTGGATCGCTACAGACTGGTATTGATTCCAGGCCTGATGTACTGGAATGACAGCCTCCGCCAAGCCATAGAAAAATTTGCCGGTGTACTGTTAGTGGGACCACGCAGTGGTTCTAAAACCAGTCAATTCGCAATACCGGATAAGCTGCCTCCCGATCTGCATGATTTTAATTGCAGGGTCAGTTATGTCGAAAGTCTAAGACCGGGTGTGCGCAGGGGGCTGCAACAGGGAGGTTATATGCACTCGTGGCTGGAATGCATCGAAGGCGATGCAGAGGTGCTGGAAAAGACATCTGATGGGCAGGCAGCACTTATTGCGGATAGCAATTTGCACTACCTTGCCGGTTGGCCCGATGACGAGGCAATGACCAGAATTTTACACAACATGTGTTCCAGCGCGGGAATTGGAACCACTCCGATGCCGCCGGGCTTGCGCCAGAGAGCTACCGGCTCGCACCTGTTTCGATTCAATTACAATGGGCATGCGGTCGAATTTGACGGCACATCAATCCCCGCAGCGGGAGTCACATGGAAATCAGTTTGATCGCCATATTAGAGCCATTGATTTGTATAAACAGCGCCTTCTGCGAGAAAAATAACTAATACCCCGGAGCTCCTGATGCCCATGCAATCCGTTCAAATAGCCATATTTTTTACCGTTACCGTATTGATTGGCTACCTGACCTACATAAAATGCCGGGCCGCGGCACGCTCAGAAGACCACTCGGTATCAGGTGAGAATAAGGA
>JAHHOC010000097.1 GCA_018677115.1 Arenicella sp.
CAAATTTGGGTATTATTCGTCGGCCTTTTGCTGGGTACCCCGAGCTTAACCCTTATTGGCGCCATTGGCGCGGCGCTCACTGTGACGCTTCATCGGGGTGGCGTCCTGTTAGCAATTATAATTTTACCCTTGTATATCCCTATTTTAATTTTTGGCGCGGGCATGGTCACACAATCTGCCCAGGGTGCAGACATTACCGGCCAAATTTATGCATTGGCGGCGATTTTGACCCTAGCCCTGACATTGGCCCCTTTCGCTATCGTCGGCGCACTAAGGGCTACCATCGATTAGGTGATCAGAGTGAATCCGTTTGTTACAGTTTGGGATTTTTTCGGGCGCTTGTATCACCGCTTAGCATCACCCCGTGAGTTTTATAAAATCAGCCGGTTTACCACGCCGGTATTTGGATTGCTGTTTCTCTTATTAACCGCCGCCGGAACTTATCTGGGTCTGTTTGTAGCCCCGGCGGATTACCAACAGGGTGATAGTTTCCGCATCATCTATGTTCATGTGCCCTCTGCCTGGTTATCGTTGTTCATTTATGTGGTGATGGCCACTGCCGGGGCAATCGGTCTCATATGGCGAATGAAAATGGCCTATGTGGTAGTTATTTGCTCTGCGCCGATTGGCGCCGCTTTTACCGCCCTGGCACTGATAACCGGTTCGCTGTGGGGTGCTCCTATATGGGGAACCTGGTGGGAATGGGATGCGCGCCTGACCTCGGAACTGATCCTGCTGTTTCTTTATCTGGGTGCGATGGCTCTCTACTACGCCTTTGATGACCGTAAGACAGGCGAACGCGCCACCGCTGTTCTTGCTGTTGTTGGCGTGGTAATTGTACCTATCATTCATTACTCCGTTGAGTGGTGGAGCAGCCTGCATCAGGGTGCCACGGTTTTTCGAGCCGGTGGCCCGGCGATGCCGAGCAGCATGCTGACACCGCTGCTATTGATGGCCCTCGGCTTCACCTTCTTTTATGGATATTGCTTGTTTCTGCGCGCTCAAAACATGGTATTGCACAACGAACGTAACAGCCGCTGGGTTAAGGACCTGATCAATGAATTGGAGTGAATTTTTCCACATGGGAGGCTATGCATTTTATGTATGGAGCGCCTGGGGGCTTACCGCCCTGGTTCTGCTCTGGCAATTCATCCAGCCTAAACGCAGAAATGCTAAAATTCGACGCTTGTTAAAGCGCCAATTGGCGCGCCAGCAATCACTAAATGACGACACTGATTTATGAGCCCAACACAAAAACGCCGCTTTACTATTGTAGCAATCATTCTGCTCGGGGTCGGTCTGGCGACCTTTCTGGCATTGCGTGCGTTTCAGGAAAACATTGAATATTTTCTCACCCCCAAGCAAGTTGCTGCCGGCGAATTTGAGCCGGGGCAACGCTATCGGGTTGCCGGTCTGGTAAGGAAAGGTAGTGTCAGCACTCTGGACGATGGAGTGACCCATCGATTCAATGTTACCGATTGTAAGTTCGATGTGACCGTTCAGTACACCGGGATCCTTCCGGATTTGTTCCGGGAAGGACAGGCAATCGTTGCCAACGGCGCATTTAGCGATACGCAGACCATGATTGCAGCCCAGGTTCTAGCCAAGCACGATGAAAACTATGTGCCTAACGAAGCAGCTGACGCGATGATGTTGGCACAGGCAAATGCCTGCGATGACGCAACCGACAGCGTGTCTTATTAACAATACCGAAAATCTTGGACGATATTATTTATGTTAGGTGAACTGGGAAATTTTTGTCTCTGCCTTTTAATGTGTGTGGCGCTGGCGCAAACCATTGTGCCTTTAGTGGGTGCCAGCAAAAACCAGCAGAACTGGATGGCATTTGCGCGTAACGCGGCTTATGTGCAATGGTTGCTGACCGTGATCGCCTATATCTGCCTGACTATCGCATTTATTAATCACGACTATTCAATCAGTTACGTTGCGAATAATTCCAATAATGCGCAACCCCTGGTATACCGCATCTCCGCCGTTTGGGGTGCACATGAGGGTTCGCTGCTGCTATGGATATTGATGTTAAGCAGCTGGACTGCGCTGGTTGCAAGATTCAGCCACGGCATTCCTCGAGATATGGTTGCCCGAGTGCTCGGTGTTTTAGGTTTTGTCAGTATCGGGTTCATCAGCTTTACCCTGTTTACGTCCAATCCGTTTGAGCGTCTGCTTGATGTTCCATTTGATGGAAGAGAGTTAAATCCGTTATTGCAGGATCCCGGCCTGGTTATCCACCCGCCTATGCTGTACATGGGCTATGTCGGCATGAGCGTAGTTTTCGCATTTGCCATCGCCGCCATGCTGAGCGGCAAGTTAGATACCGCATGGGCGCGCTGGGCGCGGCCCTGGACAAGCGTTGCCTGGTTATTTCTCACAATTGGGATAACGCTGGGGAGCTGGTGGGCATATTATGAGCTTGGCTGGGGCGGATGGTGGTTCTGGGATCCGGTTGAGAACGCGTCCTTTATGCCATGGTTAGTGGGTACCGCATTGATTCATTCGCTGGCAGTAACTGAAAAGCGAGGTGCCCTGAAGGCGTGGACGATATTGCTTGCCATTATGGCGTTTTCGCTGAGTCTGCTCGGCACATTCCTTGTGCGCTCCGGCGTACTCACCTCGGTACACTCC
>JAHHOC010000100.1 GCA_018677115.1 Arenicella sp.
GCTCTGCCGCATCATAATACAGCGCATTGTGCCCGGCATCCCGTATTGAGGGAATCTTGACGAATTGCGGCGGGTCGCTTACATCGGTAGATATGTTATGAATCGCCGGCAACTGACTCCCTGTCACCAGCTGAGTGCCGATGCCCAATACCGGCAGCAGGCTGATAGCAGCAGCGATTAATGCCATCCTTTTAGTAGCCGGGGCCGATTTACGCGTCCAAAAGGCGGTGATCAGGCTCAATGCAAGAACCACACATGCCAGTAAAAATGAAGCAGCGACAATTTTCAGGCCGGGGCCGTACTGCCACAGGCCTGTCCGTGTACCCGCTACTGCTAGCGGGAATCCCAGCACCGCCAAGATAGAGAAATTCTTTAACCAGGAGCCCATTTAAAACCCTCTCAACAATGATTTATGTAGCAAAGACTAGCGTATGGTATATGGCAACACTAGCAAATTTCAGTTTAGCTACCAACCAGCCGGTCAGGTGCCGGCTTGTGCACCGCAGATAAGCGGTTGAGCTTGGCAGACAAACTCTGGTTAGGCTCAAATTCCAGCCCCTGCAGCAATTGAGCAGCGATCTCGGGTTGATTACACACCAGCACCATATCGCAACCGGCATAAAAGGCGCGTTGCGCGCACTCAACAATCGAACTGCCACCAGCTTCACCTGCATCCACCGCAGCCTGCATGGAAAGGTCATCACTGAATATTACCCCATCGAAACCAAGCTGGGCGCGTAACACATCCTGCAGCCAGTAAGACGAAAAAGTCGGGATTTGACTGTCGCATTGCTCGAACAGCACATGCGCGCTCATCACCCCCTGCAGTTCACTGATTAGCTCCCTGTAGGGAAATAAATCGTGATCGGATATCTCATGCATAGCACGGCAATCAACCGGCAAGCAGTGATGTGAATCACCACTTACACCTCCGTGACCGGGGAAATGCTTGGCGATCGCCACCATGCCCGCCACGTGCATTCCATCGATGTAGGCTCCGAGTAGTTCGGTGGCGGCTTCGGGTTGTGGATGGAAGCAGCGATCACCGATAACATCACTGGGCTCGCTGGTGACATCAAATACTGGCGCAAAACTGAAATCGACCCCAACGTCAATCAACTCCGAAGCCATCGTATAAGCCGATTCAAACGCCCGCATAGGAGCTGTATGCCGGTCACGCTGCCACAATTCACCAAAATGTGCCGCCGCGGGCAATCTGCTGAAACCTTCGGTGAATCGTTGCACGCGTCCGCCCTCCTGATCAACCGCTACCAGCAGAGCCGGAGTTCGCAATGATTTAATCTGCTTAATTAAACCGGCAACTTGCTTTTTATTTTCATAGTTCCGAGCAAACAAAATGACCCCGCCCACACTCGGGTGACGCAGCCGCTTTCGTTCCAAATCGCTGATTTCAGTACCTGCCAGATCAATCATCACAGGGCCTAATGGAATCAAACAGGTTTCTGCCTTAGTAGCATCGGACATAGCTATTTAATGCTCAAATTTAGTGGCTAACAATATTGACGGGCGTACCAACCGCCACCCTGTCAAACAGCTCGATAATATCTTCATTGCGCATCTTTATACACCCATGAGAACTGGGGACCTGCATCGGGTGAGAATCCGGCGCACCATGGATATAGATAAAACGGCGCATGGTGTCCACCATTCCAGAGCGGTTATACCCCACCTGATTTCCGCACAACCAAAGAATTCTGGTTAATATCCAGTCCCGCTTCGGGCATTCTGCAGCCAGCCGCTCCGAATAAATTTCGCCGCTCGGTCGCCGTGCCACAAATACAGCATTGATCTCTTGATCGCCGCCGATCTTTGCTCGCACGCGGTGCTCGCCTAAAGGTGTACACTCACTGCCAAATTGCTGGCCGACGCCGTTTTTTGCAGTCGCCACGGGATATGTCCGTTGGCATTCACCGGCGCCGTCGTACGCCAGTAACAACTGATCATCGACTTTGATTAGAATGTGCTTGATATCACTCATCGAGTATGTGCCTGAATAACGATTCGCAACCTCGATCTACCAGGTCAAACACACGTTGAAAACCACTCTCACCGCCGTAATATGGGTCTGGCACCGTATTTCCCTGAACACTGCCATCCTGGTTGGCAAATTGCAGGAATAATGAAACATGCGACCTGTGATGTTGGGGAGCATAATGTTCAATGAGGGCCAAATTTTCGGCATCCATGGCAAGGATGTAGTCAAAGCTGTGATAATCGTCAGGTGATATCTTGCGGGCCCGGATATAGTCCATATCAATGCCCATTTGTGCCGCTAAGCGGCGAGACCGATCATCCGATTGCTCCCCGATATGGTAGGCGTGCGTGCCGGCTGAGTCGATTTCGATAAGGTCCTGCAGGCCCCGTTGATTGACCTTATGCTGCATCACGCCGTGTGCGGTCGGTGAACGGCAGATATTACCCATACAAACGAATAGAACCCGGCTCTTCACGGCAATTATTCCCTGTCAGTCGCAATTTGCCGGGCACGTTCCAGATCGGCCGGCGTATCGACACCAATACCTGCATCATAATCAATTGTCTGCACCAGAATTACTTTACCGTTATCCATTACTCTTAACTGTTCCAGATTTTCTGCCTGCTCCAGGATACTCGGCGCAAGCCGGTGATAGTTCTTCAAAAAATCCGCCCGGTAAGCATAAATCCCAATATGGTGCCAGGCTCTGGAATAATCGTTATGCGGAATCGCGGAACGTGAGAAATACATCGCCCTGCCCTGTTGATCGATTACCACTTTCACCACATTCGGATTATTAAAATCTTCGCTTGATTCAATCCTGCGCGCTGCTGTCGACATGGTGGCACTCTTTGACGACTGTAGTGACTGAGCAACCTCATTAATCAGCCTGGCGGGGATGAAGGGTTCATCACCCTGCACGTTGACGACAACACTGGAGTTATTAAGCTCCATCTTCTGCGCAACTTCAGCAAGCCGGTCAGTGCCGGATTGATGGTCATCACGCGTCATGCATACCTCGCAATCCGCATTCGCCAGGCGATCCGCAATTCGAGCATCATCGGTGGCAACGATGACTCGTACAGCCGCAGATCCATTTGCGCAGTCCACCACACGCTCGATAAGCGCCTTGCCACCAATATCCATTAACGCTTTGCCCGGCAATCGTGTTGATGCGTACCGTGCAGGAATGACAACCACGAAACTCATGGATTACTCGACTTCAAGTTCGCGCGCTTCCTGTTCCAGCATAACTGGCAAACCATCACGGATGGGATAGGCCAAATTCGCGCTGCGGGAAATAAGTTCGGAGTTTTCTTTATCGTATTCAAGTGGGCCCTTGGTTATCGGGCAAACGAGTATTTCAAGCAATTTAGGGTCCATAAATAATCTTCATGCATTAAGCTGCTGCAGTATCTGGTCAACTAAGCCGTGGCTTAGTTTAGCATCGACCGGTACATACCAGTGTTTATCGGTAGCGAATAGCCTGCATTTTACAGCGTCTTTTTCTGTCATTAGAACCAGCTGATCATCGCCAAATTGCAAATCACTTTCAGCGTAATTGTGATGATCAGGAAAAATATGCCGCTGTATTTGCAGACCCATCTGCTCGCATGTTTGAAAGAATCTCTCAGGTTGCCCAATGCCCGCTACTGCATGCACTGTGCCCTGCGCATTAAAGCGCTGATCAGGTTGCTGCCTGTCCACGCGGCGGGGCGACGCGGGTGACAATTGCATTTGAAACAATTGCTTGCCCGGGCTGCCACTGATAGTAGTACCTCCTGTAACATGATGTACTTGAAAATCGACACTGCTGAGGCGGGAAGCTGGCTCCCGCAAAGGTCCGGCGGGCATCAGAAAGTGATTGTCTGATCCCGAAGTCCGATCAATTACTGCTATCTCAATATCACGCTGCAACGCATAATGCTGCAAACCATCATCACTGATCACTACGTCAACATCAAATTGCCCGGTCAATAGCTCGATGTCAGCTACCCGGTCTGGACCAACCGCCATGGGTACCTGCAACCGGCGTACGATCTGTGCCGGTTCGTCTCCGCAGTCGTCTGGTGAGGTATCGGTGTGCACTATTAACGGGAACGGACCGCTTCCCCGGTAACCACGTGAAATGACTGCCGGATTCCTGCCCCGTTTTCGCAATTGGTCAACCAGATACATTACCAATGGTGTCTTGCCGCTACCGCCGACACTTAGATTGCCCACAATAATGACCGGCACAGGAGCTCGATATCCTGTCAACAGGTTCCATTGATAACATTTTCTGCGGATTACAACGATCAGCCAATATAGCCATGAAAGCGGCAACAGGCTGTAGCTCAGCAAGCCCGGCGAGTGCCAGTTGCGAAGAACTAATTTACGAAAGAGCATCGAGTCGTGAGATTGCCTGACTAGGTTTTGAAAAAGAAAAAACCTTTCTTTCCCTTATTATTTTGTGCGCCATGCAAACCCGAATAAACACCGCCCTTTTTAAGCAATTTACGGTGCCGTCCCTGTTCTACGATGCGGCCTGCTTCCAGGACCACAATTTCATCAGCATTCTCCACCGTGGATAAACGATGGGCAATGACCAACGAGGTGCGTCCCTGCATAAGAGTCTCTAGCGCATCCTGCACATAACGCTCAGACTTATTGTCCAGCGCTGAAGTTGCTTCGTCCAGAATCAGGATCGGTGAATTTTTGTAGATTGCGCGGGCAATTGCGATCCGCTGCCGCTGTCCACCTGACAGACGCAGGCCATGTTCGCCGACAACCGTCTCCAGGCCATCCGGCAGTTCATTGAGAAACTCATCTACATGGGCAGCTTTAATAGCGGCGTCAAGGCGAGCCTGGTCAAATTGATCCAGCATGCCGTACATGATATTGCGGCCTATAGTGTCGTCAAACAGAGTTGTTTCCTGACTAACAAGCGATACCTGGCTGCGCAGATCATGCAATACCAGATCATTGATATCGTGACCATCGAGAGTAATCTTGCCACTCTGTGGCTTGTAAAACCGCAGTATCAGCGAAGTAATAGTCGACTTGCCGCTGCCCGATGAACCCACCAGTGCTATTCTCTTGCCTGGTTCCAAATCGATTAATATCATGCAGTACTGGAGGCCGGTGGTCATCATCATTTTGCTCATCAGCATAGGTAAAATCGACATGCTCAAATTTC
>JAHHOC010000108.1 GCA_018677115.1 Arenicella sp.
CACCGGCACCGCTGCCGGATGCGCCACCGACAAAGGCCACCAGGGTGGCGAAGGTGACCCCTTTGCCAAGCGCTACAATCGGGTGGCGCAATTTGATGTGGGCCACCTCGTGGCCGATCACCGCGGCCAGTTCCTGCTCGGACTGCACCATGTCGATCAATCCCTGGAAGATAATCAGGTTACCGCCCAATGTCGCCAGCGCGTTGACCATGTCGGAATCGCTGTAATGGGCGGTAATGTGCATCTCCTCGGGCAAATCCATCTGCGCGGCGACCCGGTCGGTCAACTGTTGCAGGTACGCCTGCTGCGGTGAGGCCTCAAGCTGGCTGACCTCAAACTGGTCGACCATGTTTTTCTCAAACGCGAAGGGTATGTTGCGGGCAATGGTGCCCGCCATCACATTCACAATGGCGAACAGCACCGCTGCCGCGATGGCCACGCCGATCACCAGTTGCACGAACTCCTTTAACGGGTGTTCGTCAGAGTAATTAATGCCTTCCTGCGGCTGTGGGTTTTCGTATTTCGCCATGTCGCTAAGCCGGCCGCTTAAGCGTTCACCGCACTGCCGTAGACAAACACTTCAATCGAACCCAGGTAGCCCTGTTCGCCCTGTGACACCGACGCCGTTTCAAATTTCACATTGAGTATCTTGTTGGCGCCCATCGCGCGCGCCTCTTGCTTCATGCGCAGCACCGCTTCACGCCGGCCGCGGTCCAGCAGCGTTTCATAACTGCGCAGCCGACCGCCCACCAGTTTGCGCAACCCGGCGACAAACATTTTGAAGTAGTCCACCGAGATCACCACATTGCCATGCACCAGTTCACCGCCTTTATCCACCTCCGGGTTCTCCGGGAAGCGGGTTTCAAACACCATGATGTCGCGCAGGTCTTCCTCGCGCCGGAAAATCGACTGGTAGTGCCGCTTCTCGCGGTAAGAGCCAAAGCCGTAGCCCAAGGCTAGCAGCGACAGTACGATAAAAATCTCAAACATGGCGGATCAGGAGTTCGGTTGATCAAGCACCACTGCGGTGCCATACACAAACAGCTCCGCCGCGCCCTGCGCCACCGATGAGGTGGCAAAGCGCACGTTCAGCACCGCGTTGGCGCCGATGCTCTCGGCCTGCGCCTTCATGCGCTCGGTGGCTTCCTCACGCGCCTCGCTCATCAATTCGGTGTAAGCAACCAGCTCTCCGCCGAGGATATTCTTAAAGCCGGCCAGAATATCCTTGCCCACATGCTTGGCCCGCACCGTGCTGCCCTGCACCAGGCCCAAATGCTTGAGAATTCGTTTCTGGGGTATGACTTCCATATTTGAAATCAACATCAATGTGCTCCGTTGTTGTAGTTAATTATTCCTAAAAACATGGGGTCAAAATGACGATTTTCAATGTGGTTGGCCGGCTTCACAGTGGCGCCCCGATGCGTAATTGCCGGGGATTTCATGGGCTCTGCGCCCTTGTTATGAATTTGATTTCCCCGGCTTTGGGGGTATGGTAGAAACAATCGCTCTTGGTTTTGAGCTTTTAAGATTTTAAATCTTTCTAAAACCGGAGACAGCATGAAAAAAGAGCTAAGCAAAGCGGAATTCAAGAAGATGTACATGACCTTGCGCACAGAAGGGGATGGGTGGTCAGACGACTACTGGGAACATTTCTATGAAAACCAGGAGGGTACACAATATTTCTTCACCGAACCGGAAACGCCCCAACACAACAGGATGTTTATCAGCGAAGGCCTTGGTAGTTTGCACCTGTTCTTTATGACTGAGGACTCAGAGGAGAGTCTTTTCGATTACCCCGGCAAGGAATAACAAGCGGGGGACAGACCATGGGTTTTCCACAGTGCCTCGCAATGACAACCAAAACCCGCCTCGCACCCAATTGGCCATACCCTGCTGACATAAGATGTATTGCATCTTCCGCCCGATTTCTGATTCAGGCATCGACTGGCAGCCGGAAAACAATGTGCTATGCTAAGAATTGAACCTACCGGGAGTGGGTGCTGGAAAAGGAAACAAAAATAATAATTATGTAGTGGAGTTGCCATGCCACCATTAAATAATTTCACCAAGTCTTGTCTTGCGGTTGCGATTGGTCATGCTATGGCTTCGCCTGTGCAAGCTGCCAATATTGTTGTAAACAGTTCTTATGACACCAGTGCAGTTGATGCAGAATGCACACTGCGCGAAGCTATTGTTTCAGCAAATGGCAATTCTGCAGGTGGCAATGGATGTGTTGACGGTACTCCTGGCCTCGACACAATCACTTTCGCCGACGTGGCAGCCAACAATTCCTACGTCAGGCTCGAGCAGGGAACAGAACTACGCATCACCGAAGCGCTAAAGATAGACGGTCCGGCGGATGGCCAGATGAGCATTTATGGTGATGACGCTGACGCGGTGTTCCTGGTCGACTATGCTGGCACTGTCGAATTTAACAATCTGAAAATCGCTTATGGAGAGAGTGGAATTCAGATCAATGGGTCATCCCTGACTCTCAACGATTGCACCGTATCCCGTAACTATGCCGCTGATGGTATTGCCGGCGGTGGAATTTCGCTCGTCTATTCAACACTAAACCTTAATCGAACTACGATATCAAACAACTATGCCGGTGCCGGCAGCGATGGTGGTGGTGGCATCTTTACCAAAAGTTCCACCGTTAACATATACAACAGTACCATAGTAGGAAACTATGCAGACGAATATGGCGGTACAGTCGGAGAAGGCGGCGCGATCCTTGCGGACGACAGTACTGTCAACCTGGTAAACAGCACTATCACCCGGAACTGGGGGGCAAATACCGGTGGGCTGCTGGCCAGGAACGGCGGACTCATGACTCTGGTGAACAGCATTGTGTCAGGCAATAACGCTTTTTATGGCGCTGGCGGGCCAACAGCCAATGGGCAGGAGATTAGCGCCCTGACCTACGGTTTAATAGCAGGGGAATACAATAATCTGCTGGGTCATAGTTCTAAAACAAACGCAATGGCGTTTAATAATTTTTATCTCAGTAGCACCGATGATTTTATTGGCACTTCCGACTACGAGAATTTGTATTTAGATAATATCCTGAGGTACCTGGATGACTATGGCGGCCCCACCAGCACAATCCGCCTGCCTGAAGGAAGCAGGGCCATAGACAATGGCAACAACACTGTCTGTGCTGCTGCAGGAGTCAACGGGGTTGATCAACGTGGCTCTGCGAGGGCAGATGGAGCCTGTGATATTGGTGCCTTTGAACTCAATGAAGCCACAATCACACTTAACGATGCCGGTGACAATACCGGTGGTTGCGACTTGCGCAACGCCATACTTTCCGCCAATAGCGGAAACTCATACGGAGGATGCACGGCTGGCCGGATCTACAACACTATTGCGTTTGACTACAACTATTTTCCTTACGATGCCAATAATTCGATCACGCTGGATGGTCCGCTACCACGGATAAGAAGGAACCTTTTGATCGAAGGCCAGGGAGCAAGTAATCTGGTCATTGATGCCAATAATACCGGCCGAGTATTTGATATCTATGAGGCCACGGTTGAACTGGTGAGCCTGACGCTGACCGGCGGCAATGTTGCCGACTCTGGCGGCGGGATTAATGCGGTAACGAGCAAACTTATCCTTACCGACTCCAGTGTTTCAGGAAACAATGCCAGTGCGGGCTCTGGCGGCGGCATTCTGGTAACCACTTCATCGACATTGGAGTTGGAGAACAGCACGGTTTCGAACAATAACTCGTCCAATTATGGCGGCGGCATCTACGCCTCAGGCAGCATGGTCAGCCTCGCCAACAGTACGCTATCGGGGAATACGGCAAATAACGACGGCGGCGGTATCGATGCTGCCCGTTCTACGGTGCTTAATATGACCAATAGCACGGTTACCGGCAATGAGGCCACCAATGGCAGTGGTGGAGGCATCGATGCATACGAATTTGCCGATGTGACATTGGTAAATACGATTGTCAGTGGTAATACTGCGGGGACAGCTGGAAACGAGATAAGTGATTTCAAAAACGACAGCACCTTTGCCACCAACAATAATTTATTTGGCGACAGTAATAGCACGGGTACGCAGGCATTTAAGGATTTCACCCCAGATGCCAGCGATTACCTGGCGACATCTGACGGCGGCAACGGCACATTCTCACCGGCCTCAATCCTGCTGCCACTCGGCAACAATGGCGGCCCAACACAAACCCATGCACTGCCGGAAGGCAGCCCGGCGCTGGATAAAGCCGACCCGGCAGGCTGCCAGGCGGACAGCATTGAAGGCGAGGATCAGCGCGGCCTTCCCAGGAACAGCGTGTGCGATATCGGATCTTTTGAATTCCAGCGCACCATCACTATCACAGTTGATAGCAAAGCCGATACCAGCGGCGGAGCTAAATGC
>JAHHOC010000112.1 GCA_018677115.1 Arenicella sp.
TAAAGCACCGTGATCATCGATGCCACGCAAATACTGAAAAACAAATCCCTGAGTAAAGCAGGAGTAAAAATCTGCTGATCCGGGAAAATGCTGTGGTAATAGCCCTGAAAATTGTTATAGCCGAAAAATGCTTCGTGGATCGGTGTCGCCAATAATGGCGTGAAATGTGCGCCAACCGGATTGAACAGCCAGAAAAAGACCCAGGCTAGCAGTAATACCAAAATCGGTAGCAGTAAATTTTGCCGGTGGCAGGCAGCAAGAATCAAAAACGGAACAGCCCATGAGAAATAATGCGCGCTGGTAAAACCAATCATGAACAATGGCAGCAGCATGGATAGCCCACCGACCAGATACAACTCGCTCGGATCATCGAAATTCGTAATTGTGAGGGCGAAAAAGCACACTATCGATATGACAAAGTACGGATAAATCGAACCGATTTGAGAATCAAAAAATGCACTCACACCTTTGGAAACGGATAGCACTCCGGTTTCCCGGGTAAACAAGGGCTCAACATTGAACAATATTTCTATCAGATAAGGCAAACAGAGAAAAAACACCACAACAGCAGCGGACGTTGCCAGCACTGACAAGGAGGCAGTGCGTTGTTTCCAGCAATTGAACAACAGCAATGCAAACACAGGAACGAGAACCAGATTTATTTCACGGCAATTCAACGCCAACCCAAATACAACAGCGGCCAGCAACAGTTTATTTTGCTTAAGGCACAGAGCAGTCCAGATAAGGAAGAACAGTGAGATGACCTCGAAGCGCCCGAAAAAATAGCTGGCATACAGCGTAACCGGATTGAACAGCCACAGCGCCAAGGCAACGGTTTGCAAGCGGTGTCCATCAAAGTAACGCCAGATCAGCAACGCCGCGAGCAGATCGAATACCAGATATGGAAGCTTAAATATAAACAGGTGCCGGAACACATGCGGATCACCGGTAAATATAAAATGTGTAGTAACGCTGGCAACGGAATGCGCTGGATCAGGCAGGTTCAGCAGTAGCTGTGGATCCACCACAAACCACTTGGTAAACATATAAAACAGCGACTCTATATAAAAAATCGTCAGCCGGTTGAATCCCGGGTAGAACGACCAGTTGTCGAAGGCGTAATTTATCCGCCGATACTCGCTAAGCAAGTCCATGTGCATGAAGAACGGCATGGCTGCCAGTCTTATAAGGACGGCAATAAGCAGCATCAGAATTAATTTCTGATGCGCTGTAAACGGGGCGATCATCGTATTAATGGTTGATTCCGGCGACATTGGCAAATCCTTGCTGCATTATTAGATAAGTCGACCGGTGGCGCAATGGGACCGAACGCCCTGTTTGCCTGGTATTTATAGAATGAGTGGCCGCGTTGCCTGTATTCCTTGTTCTTTGAATAACTAAAATCTGCTTTAACTGAAAATTTTGACCGGGATATGTATGAAAGTTGCCCTAAATGCTTCGCCTTGAAGCCGACAAGAGCATAAAATATAGGCTCAGTATTATCTTAAGTCGTTGGAGTCTGCTATGAATGAATTAAATCGCAACCTGGAAATCCAGGAAACCGATCCACAAATCAGCCAGTCACTGCTGGATGCCTTTGAATTGCAGCGGAATGCCTACCTGCAACAACCAACACCGGACTACCAGCAACGCAAGTCGGATCTGTTGCAACTGAAAAAGCTGATCAATGAGAACCGCGAGGAAATCATCGAAGCAATTAGCCAGGACTATGGCAACCGCTCGCGGCATGAATCCCTGTTTGCAGAAATTATTTCTGTTACCGATGGCATCAAAGACAATATCAAACACCTGAAAAAATGGATGAAGGTGCAAAAACGACACGTCGACAAAAGCATGTTCTTTGGTGGTAAGAACCGTGTGATCCCGCAGCCACTGGGTGTTGCAGGCCTGATTATTCCGTGGAATTTTCCGATTAACCTGAGCTTTTCCCAATTGGCTGCTGCATTTGCAGCGGGCAATCGCGCGATGGTCAAAATGTCCGAAAACTCGGTTGCCCTGACCAGGTTGTTGATAAAAATCACGCCCGACTATTTCGATCCGGACAAACTGGTTTTTTTCGAGGAAACCGGCGATGTTGGCAAACAATTTTCACAGATACCTTTCGATTTAATAATTTTTACCGGCTCTGGAC
>JAHHOC010000120.1 GCA_018677115.1 Arenicella sp.
GCCTTATACAATCCTTTGGTACACCAGGTGAAGATTGCATTCAGCGACGAAATAAGCGCAATCATCACACCACCAACCACAAAGAACACATACAGCGCCGGTGGGAAAATTTCCTTGGCAATAAATGCCAGCGATTTACCCTGAACCAGCTCCAATGGCATGACGCCGGTAGCTACCAGGCCGATGCCAATATATAACAGGGTAACGAACAACAGACAGGAGGCCATAACCAGTGGAATATTCCTGCCGGGGTTTTCAGACTCGCCACCCAGTTCCGACACAAATTCACTGCCGACCATCCCGAAGCGGAGAATAAACGCGGCGCCGATAAAAGCGCCGATACCCTGCGGCATGACAGTTTCCATGTTCCTGTAGTTGGCAAAACTATCGATATGGAAGAAACCGAAGCCGATAAAGGTCAACAGCGAACCGACCAGCATCGCCACCATCAGCAATTGAAAACGTGCCGCAGTCTCAATGCCCAGTAAATTCGCTATATAGCAGGCGCTCATGGCTATGGCTGCAACCAGTCTGGTGTCCAGGCTTGGCATCAGCTCGGCTCCATAGTTTGCGAAACCGAGTGCGTAAGTGGCCAGCACCAATTGACCCGCCACCAATAATGCCAAGTAAAAGAAGCCTGTTTTGATGCCGATCAGGTCGCGGACATAAGTATAGGTGCCGCCGGTTGCTGGAATCGCCGCGCCCAGCGCCGCGATGCAGAGTGAAGGTAGGAACACAATCGCCAGGGCAAGGATGAAAGCCCACGGCACACCATGGCCGGTGATACTGATGCCGATGCCGGTGAGGATCACCACTCCGGCACCGATAACCTGCCCGAGTGAGATACTCAGCAGACCCCAGTAGCCGATTTTGTGGCTGTTAACATCTTTGTCGGTCATATTTTTATTCTTATCGCACCTGTGCAGATTATTCAAAACGCCAATCTCAATTGGCAAAGAATATCATTTGCAGATGGAAATGCCGCGCATACGGTCAATTAAGTTTTGCGTATTGTCCGCTGTTTTGGAGCTGGCGATATTGGTATATCAGCAAGCCCGGGTGAAAAAAGAGATCGAGGCTAAGGCTGGATATTTAATACGCGTTGGTTTAACTTGAAGCCAGTTAAAACGCGGCAGAATACATTGCCGTCCTGCGTATGCGAGTAGCCGTACCGCAACGCATAAATCTCTCCGGGAGACAGCATTGAAAAAATCAAATCCGCCGCGTGGCATGGGCACATTGGTGAACCACGTCGGCGAACACCACCATCATTTGCGGGCGCATGTGATGCCTATCTACCAGACCACAACCTTCGGATTTGATGATGTTGCTTCTGCGATAGACACCTTCACCTTCAAGGATTCAGAGAGCTTCGTCTATACGCGCGGCCGCAATCCCAACTCACTGCACCTGGCAGATAAAATTGCCTATCTTGAAGGCCTCGACCTGATCAATGCCGAGCCCGGGAAAGACCCGAAAATGCTGAGTGATGCCTACGTTACCGCATCCGGCATGGCGGCCATCACTGCGGCGGTATTATCAAGGATGAAAACCGGCGATACGGCACTGGTGCAAACCAGTATCTATGGTGGCACCCATAAATTCTGGTCGGAGATAGCGCCGCGCTATGGCATAACCGCCAAATTCATAAGCAGCTTTGATCCGCAGGCCTGGCAAGACGCATTCCGTGAAGTGCCCGATGCTAATGTGGTTTACATCGAGAGCCCCTCCAACCCGACCATTGATATCCATGACATTCAGGCCCTGGCTGATGTGGCACATGAACATGATGCATGGTTGATCGTTGACAATACATTCGCCACTCCCTTCCATCAGCGGCCATTGAGTTTGGGCGCTGATCTGGTGGTGCACTCATCAACCAAATTCCTCGGTGGTCACGGCGTGACCACCGGTGGCATTGTCGTCAGCTGCCACGCCGAGTTTGTGAATTTCTTCGGTGAGCTTGGCCAGTTGGCCTCTGAACTGGGGGCCACGCCGAGTCCGCAGGACAGCTGGATGATCAATATTGGCCTGAAGACCCTGGAAATCAGGATGCAGCGGCATGCCAGCAATGCCATGGCAATTGCTGAACACCTGTCTGCGCACGCTAAAGTCAAGACCGTGCTGTATCCCGGCCTGCCGGACAATCCCTATCATGAGCTGGCCAAGCGGCAAATGCACAATGGCTTTGGTGGCTTGGTGAGCTTTGAGGTGAAGGGTGGTATACCCGCCGCGCACAAGTTGCTTGATGAGCTGCAGATTCCATCCATCGCCATCAGCCTGGGTTCCACTGACAGCCTGATTCAGAATCCAGCCACTATGACTCATGGCTCGATGCCCAAAGCAGACCGCGAAGTGGCCGGCATCACCGATGGTTTAGTGCGTTACCATGTCGGCATTGAGAACATAGAAGATTTGCTCAGTGATCTTGAGCAGGCGCTCGAACTGCTATGAGATCTTAATACAAGATGTCGCCAACGATTTTGTCAGAGGACCCCTATGGCCTGAAAGTCAGCAGCAGCGGCCCGGCATTTG
>JAHHOC010000123.1 GCA_018677115.1 Arenicella sp.
ATGCAATGGCGCAAACTGGAGTTGAGGATGGATCTCCACAGTTCAGCGTATCGAATATTCTGGTTGACGGTCCAAACCCACTATCCGCTCAGCAAACTGACGCTATTCTTAATCCATACCTGAACCGGCAACTGGACCTGGAAGAGTTGCGGGCAGCCGCTACTGCTGTGGAAAACGAGCTTGCCAGACGGGGGCATAATTTTTATCGCGCCGAGTTACCACCGCAAACACTGCAAGGCGGCCAGGTGCGACTGGAAATAAAACGCATCAATATCTCCCAGGTTAACGTGGTTGGTAACCAGTTTTTCTCTGCGGACAACATTAAACGTAGTCTGCCCCTGGTCAAGCCGGGCAATAGCCCTAACACGCAGCAGATAGCCAATGCATTGCTGCTTGCTGAAGACAATCCGGCTAAGGACATAAAAGTGGTGTTCGTCAAAGGTCTGGAACCACAAACGGTGGATGCCAATATTTCAGTGGCCGACCAGAACCCGAACCAGTTTACCTTGTGGGCCAATAATTCAGGCAGCCGCGAGACTGAAGACAGCCGTATCGGTGCTCAGTACCATAACCGCAACCTGTGGGACCGTGATCACCAGCTCTCGCTCAGTTACACAACGTCGCCGCAGGAACCAAGTGAGTTGCAGCAATATGGCATCAACTACCGCTTTCCTATTTTTTCCACCCGTGGCATGGCCAATGTCTTTTATTCAAATTCCGACGCCGATAGCGGCCGGGTGGCCGATGTGTTTGATGTCAGCGGTGCCGGGGAAACTTTCGGTGTAGGCTATACCCATTATCTCGACAAGCGCGGCGATTATCAGCACCGGCTCGGTGTTGACGTTGTTGATAAACTGTTCGACAGCGACGTGTTGTTCAGTGGCAGTAATATTGGTGAAGATGTCCGTAGCCGTCCTTTGACCATAGAGTATATAGCCCGCCTCGATGGCCAGCGCTGGTTGTTTAATGGTCTGCTATCGCATTCCAGCAACCTGTCCGGCGGCAGTTTTAATAATGATACCGAATACGGCCTGGTGCGGGCAGGAGCTGATTCAAGCTGGCAAAAGCAAAACCTGTCCCTGCGCCTCGATTACCGCTTCAACCGCGACTGGAACGGCAGGGCAAACCTGTTTGCCCAGTTTGCATCGGATCCATTGATCAAGGGTGAGCAGTTTGGCTTTGGGGGCGCACTTGGTAACCCGGGTCCACGAGGTTTCTATGAGCGCGAAGTAACTGTTGATGAGGGAATCAAGGGCTCATTCGAGTTGGTGCGTGCCTTTCCCACGCGCAAAATGCGGCTCGGAGTGTTCTTCGATTTTGCCAACGGCGACCGGAATAACCCGCAAGTGGGTGAATCTGCAGATGAATCGTTGTCCAGTGCGGGCATCAGCTTCATCTGGAACATCCGCACCGATATTTCGCTGAATCTTGACTACGGGTACATACTGGATGGCGTCGACCAGACTTTCAGGCCGGACGCTTCTGATGACGGTGATTCCAGGCTGCATGTATCACTGCGTTATTTCCCAAGGTGGCCATGGGGTAACAAATAAAATGCTCATTTCGGGTTTCAGAATATTAGTTGTATTTGCCTGCCTGGCCAGTGTCAATGCTAATGCGCAGGAGGCAGGGACCGGCCTCACAGTGATTGGTGAAGTTGCTCTCACCAAGGGAGTGGTTACTGCGCGTTCGGTATCACGGCCGTTGACCGCGCTGGCCAAGGGCTCGCCGATCTATTTAAAAGATATTGTAGAAACCGCATCGCGCAGTTTTACGGTCATTAAATTTAATGATGGTGGTAAAGTGACCTTACGCCCGGAAACCCGTTTTGACCTAAATGAATACGATCAGACTGCAGGACAGGAAAAGCAGTCTTTTGAATTGCTCAAGGGTGGATTAAGGGCGGTAACCGGTGCCATCGGTAAAGCCAAACCGGAGCAGGTCACCTATGCTGCGCGGAATACCACCATAGGTATCCGCGGCACTACATTGGTCATAAAACTATGTGAAGAGCAAACCGAAGGCTGTACTCTTTCTGAGGGGCTGAACAGCCAGGCTGACCTGGAAGGAGAACAGGACAGCAAACAGTATGTGGATATTTTCATCGTTGATAAGTCAGGTGGTACTCGACAGCGGATCACCCGCCAGGAGCTGCGCGCCTTGTTGTTGGGTGTTTACGTATCGGTGATCGAAGGGGCAATTCGCATTAGTACTAAAGACTGGTATATAGATATGCAGGCCGGCGACAAATGTGTGGTCGAGTCAACCGACGCCGAGTTTGGTGCCGGTGGTGGCACAGATGAAGTTGATTGTTTTCTGCCCGGGGCGGGGCTTGAGGATGTCGATATTTTTCTCAGCGCTGAGGCGGAGACTATTTCCGTCTTTAACCTGATTGATGATATGGAGCTGGAAGCTGAAAATGAGCTATGCGAAATAAACTGAAGATTGAAAAAAAAGCGTAGTCGGATGAATCTTAATCGTTCAGCAAGTCGGTCGCAGCGCAAACCATCGCCCTTTATGCGCCGCAGCAAGATTGCGGTGTGTATTGCCTCGATGAGCCTGACCACGGCGGTGGCAGCGGGCCCCAGCGGCGCGGATGTGGTGCACGGCAATGCCTCGTTCATGCAGCAGGGCAATCACCTGCAGATTACCAACAGCCACGGCACCATTATCAATTGGCAGGATTTCTCCATTGCCCAGCAGGAGAGCGTCAACTTCCTGCAGACCCATGCCTCCTCAGCAATACTCAACCGGGTTATCAGTAATATTCCCAGTGATATATTCGGTGAACTCACCTCCAACGGGCGGGTATTTGTAATCAACCCTAACGGGCTGATCATCGGTCAGGACGCCATCAT
>JAHHOC010000129.1 GCA_018677115.1 Arenicella sp.
GGATAGCTGTGCCTTCGGCAATTGTTGCAGCATAGTCGGTGTCAACAAAATCCTCAGCACCGGCCTGGAAACTGTTATGTAGTGGCGCGCAATTGGCAGGTTGGGAAACAAATAATTTTGGCAGCCGATCAATCTCGCCGCTGCGCATCAGTTCACTGAATGCTATATGGCATCCTAGTAAGTTGCTGCCGGCCGACGCCGGAATGACAATATTGTCAGGCACCCGGAAGCCGAGGTCTTCCCATATTTCATAGCCCAGGGTCTTGGTGCCCTGCAGGAAAAAAGGTTGCCAATTGTGGCTGGCGTAAAAGAATTCAGCACTGTTTTCTATGGCGGCGGCTTCAGTCGCTTGGCGCGGCCCGGGCACCAGTACTACCTCGGCGCCGTATGCCTTTGTCTGGGCGATTTTCGGGCTGGGCGTTGATTCCGGAACAAAAACCTCTACCTTCATTCCCGCCGCGGCGCCATAGGCGGCGATTGAGGCGCCACCGTTACCGGAGCTGTCTTCAATAATGGTATTGATTCCTTGCTGCTTTAATAAAGACACCATCACTGAGGACCCCCTGTCCTTAAAGGAACCCGTAGGGGCAAACCATTCCAGCTTCAGTTTACACGGCAGGCCGTCAATAGCAGAGTTCAGCAAGGGCGTACACCCTTCGCCCAGACTGACCGGAGCAGCCACCGGAATAGGCAGCGCCTTTGCGTAGCGCCAGATTGATCTGTCTGTAGAACTAATGTCTGATCGTTTTATGCCCGGCAGGTCACTGATGAGCAACGGAGAGCCATTTTCGCCGCGCCAGCGCGGGTCATGCAGGGGATAAGTCTTACCTGTAAAGGGTTCTATGTAGGTTGGGGGTTCAGTCATTTGCCGATGATAAAGCGCAGCCAGATATTTTGTTAATTGACCCGGTATACCTGAATGCTGCTGACCACCTCCGGCTCACCATAAGGCATACCATAGAAATCAGGTGTGGCAAACTCGTGCTGCCAGATGCCTTCCGTCTCAAGCTTGTCGAGTATGGTACGGTAGGCAGGGTCCATCGGCGGCTGTTCGCGGAAACTGAAAATAATCCGGCCGCCGGGCCGGGTAATGCGGCTGAGCTCTTCAAAACTGTTGGCCGGGGCATGGCCGGCGGTAATCACGCCGGAAGACAGCACCGCGCCGAAATGGTTATCGGGAAAATCCAGCGTTTCGCCCAACGTGGCCTGCTGCAGGTCGGCATACAGGTTTTTCTCCCGGGCAACTTCCAGCATGCCTTTTGACAGGTCGATGCCAACGATCGGCCCATAGCCAATCGCCACCAGTGGTTCCGCCTGAATGCCGCCACCACCGCCCGCATCCAGAATAGGCGCGGTGCCTTGCGGCACAAAACGCGTGAACACAGCGGCAATCATCAATGGCATGCGATAGCCCATGGCGCACAGTTCGGGTTCATAATTCGCCGCCCAGTCGTCATAGGCCTTTTCCTGCTCAGCCATATTGGCGGCTGCATACACTTGTTGAACTTTACTTTCACTCATGGCACACGCTCTCGGTTATCACCTGAATTGCCGAGTATAAAGCAAGCCATCAGCTACGCGGGTACAGGGTTTCGGTGAAACCGTCCACACCGATAATCTGGCCGGATATATGGCGGCCATAATCAGAGCATAGAAAGCAGATCAAGTCGGCTATTTCCTCGGGTTCGACAAAACATTGCATTGAGGTACCGATGGCGTACATATGCCGTACTTCCTCTGTGGTCAAGCCATCGTTGTCAGCATGGGCTTCGATGATCCGTTCAAAGCGCTCGCCCTTAACATTGCCGGGCACCACGCCGTTAACCCGCACATTGTCCGGTCCCAGTTCCATGGCGAGTGTTTTGGTAAAGCCGGTCACGGCCCACTTGGCTGCCACATAGGGGCTGCGATTGGGGTAGCCCATGATTCCTGCCGCCGACACCATATTGATAATAACGCCGCTTTTCTGTTGCCTGAAGACCGGAGCTGCGCGCCGCGCACAAAAGAACTGGGCATCAATGCCCACTGCCATACAGTGCCGCCATTCCTCGTTGCTGACCTCATCCACCGGTTTGGTCGGTCCTCCGACCCCGGCATTATTCACCAGGATATCCAATCCGTCCGGCACGACCTGCTCGAACATGGCGTCCACCTGGTCGGGGTCAGCCACATCGCATTCAAAGGTAGTGATCTCAGCCGGTAGGGTTTGCAATGCTGCTGCATCAATATCGCAGGTAAATACAGTCGCCCCCAGATTTTGCATTGCGAGTGCAATAGCACGCCCCATGCCCGCACCACCGGCTGTTATCAGTGCGCGTTTTCCGCTAAGAGAAATATTCACAATGAGAAGTTCTGATGCCGGGCGGTTACAGTGCTAACTATCTTCACGACCCGCGACTACGACCTCGGCACCCGGCTCTTCCGGCTCGTCGTCCACCAGCTGTGCAGGAAAGCCATTGCCACGAATCTCCACGTTGCAGGCGTCCTCCAATCGACGGATGATATTTGATGACCATTCGCGCGGGCCGTAGCGCTCTTGCCCGTCTTTAAATATGTCGATCAACAGGGGAGATAGCTCCAGTGGCACCTCATGCTGTTGCGCCAATTGATCAAACAGGCTGATGTCCTTCAGTACCAGGTCCATGGTGAAGCTGATATCGCGGCTGCCATTGAGAATCACCTGTGATTCGGTTTCATGTACAAATGACGTTCCCGATGACGCTTTGATGGCTTCATAGGTCACGTTCATATCCATACCCATTTTGTGTGCCACCACCAGTGCCTCACAACACGACACCAGGTTTGCAGTGGCCAGGTAATTGGTGATTACTTTCAGGGTGGATGCCGAACCTAGTGGCCCGGTATGAATAACGCGCCGGCCCATGGTAGTGAGCAGCGGCAGGGCAATATCAAAGGCAGCACGCTCACAACCGGCGAAGATTGAGATATTGCCGGTGTCGGCACGGGGACAGCCACCGGACACCGGGCAATCGATCGGCATTGCAC
>JAHHOC010000151.1 GCA_018677115.1 Arenicella sp.
CACCGGAACCGGCGTCAACGCGAATGATGTCACCTTCCTGCAGATACGCCAGCATGCCACCCAGTTTTGCTTCCGGGCTGACATGAATTGCTGACAGCACTTTGCCGGACGCACCCGACATACGGCCATCAGTCACCAGGGCAACTTTAAAACCCTTATCCTGAAGTATTCCCAGATAAGGCGTCAGTTTATGCAACTCAGGCATACCGTTGGCAGCCGGCCCTTGAAAGCGCACTACTGCTACATGGTCACATTCAAGTTCGCCGGCTTCAAATGCCTGTTTCAAAGCATCCTGGGTATGAAATATTTTACAGGGTGCCTCAATCACATGACGCGAGGAATCTACCGCCGACACCTTAACAATGCCAGTGCCCAGTGCACCCGTAAGCATACGCATTCCTCCTTCCGCTGCAAACGGCTGCGCCGCGGTGGAGATAATATCAGCATCGCCACTTTCGGTAACCGGTGCTGACCAATTTAACTGGTCCCCGTCTAACTGCGGCTTGCAGGTATAGCTGTCCAGCCCGTCGCCCATGACATTGACCACATCCTCGTTCAGCAATTCGACCGAACGCAATTGCTGCACCACACAGGCCAGGCCACCGGCTTGCTCAAAATGATTCACATCGGCCTGCCCATTGGGATAGACCCGGGCCAATAACGGCGTAATTCGTGAGATCTCGTCCATGTCCTGCCAGCTAATCTGTATGCCGGCGGCAGCAGCCATGGCAATAAGGTGCAGGGTTAGATTGGTCGAACCGCCGGTAGCCATCATCATCACCATTGCATTGACCATGGATTGTTCGGTAACAACTTCGGCAAGCGGCCTGTGTTGCGAGCCTTTAGTGGTCATGTTCAACACTCGCTCAACTGAATTCCTGGTCAATGCAGTACGCAACTCTGTGCCCGGATTGACGAACGACGTTCCCGCCAGCTGCACGCCCAATGCCTCCATCAACACCTGATTGGTATTTGCAGTGCCATAAAAAGTGCAGGTTCCGGCGCTGTGATAGGAAGCAGATTCACTCTCCAGCAATTCGGTCTTATCAATCTCGCCGGTAGCAAATTTCTGCCGCGCCAGGGCCTTTTCCTTATTAGGTATACCCGAAGGCATCGGCCCCGCGGGTACAAACATCACCGGGAGGTGTCCGAACTGCAGTGCACCTATGAGCATTCCCGGTACGATCTTGTCGCATACGCCAAGACACATAACGGCATCATATACATCGTGAGACAGAGATACTGCAGTCGCCATGGCAATCACATCACGACTGAACAGGCTCAATTCCATTCCCGGCTGGCCTTGAGTCACACCATCACACATCGCCGGCACACCGCCGGCTACCTGCGCAGTGGCACCCATACTCCTGGCAGTCAACTTTATTAAATTAGGATAAGTGGCAAACGGTTGGTGCGCTGACAACATATCATTGTATGCGGTCACAATACCTATGTTGGCACCCTCCCCCGCGGGAATCGATTTTTTTTCATCGGCAGGATTGGCTGCAACTACGTGCGCCCAGTTGCTGCACGACAGGCGGTCCGGTGCGGGTGGCTGATTGAGCGATTCATTGACCATCGCCAGGTAGTTCTCGCGGGTCGCCCGGCTACGTTCGATAATGCTGTCAGTTATGCTCTTGATGGTTGCCATTTCTTTACCTCTGGATGAACAGATTAATCCGCATAATAAACCTGAAGTTCGCGACTGGACTGGAATATTGTCGAGCGAATCGGCAACTCCAACGGATCGTCGCCGTTGACAGCATTGTCAAATACCTGCTTCTTGTCGGAGCCGGTGATGTGCAGGATCAGCATGCCGGTGTCCAGTAATACCGGCAAACTCCAGGTAATGCGGTCAATTTGCGCATTCGGCGAGGTGCAAGTCAATAGCGGCTTTGCCTGGCCGGGATCGACCAGCTCAGCGATATTATCAGCATCGGGGAAAAACGACGCCGTATGACCATCGTTGCCCATTCCCAGAATCACCACATCAAACGCTGCCGGCGCAGCATGCGTAGAACCGGTTTGGGCGCAGTAATCAGACAGAATAGGAATAAATGACAGCTCCGGAGAAAGAGCCGCGGCGCTGAAATTGAACAGCGACACAAACTTGGGCTGTGACGGCAAATCCCGCAACAGATGCTGGTATAAAAAAGCGGTGTTTGATCGTTCATCATCAAACGGCACCCATCGCTCGTCGACCAAGGTGATTACCACTTTAGTCCAATCAATGCTGGCTTTGGTCAGCGCTTCAAATAAAGGTTTAGGGGTGGAGCCTCCTGAAAAGGCAATGACCGC
>JAHHOC010000156.1 GCA_018677115.1 Arenicella sp.
TTCTTCCACTTCAGCGACTTCTTCCAATTCAGCGACTTCTTGTACTTCAGCGACTTCTTGTACTTCGGCGACTTCATCTGCCTCAGTGACTTCATCTACCTCAGTAACTTGATCTGTTTCACCGGGCTCATCCCCTTCTGCAACTACGTCAACCTCAGTTAATTCTTCCTCTTCGACGCCTTCGGCCTCGTCGGTAATTTCTTCTGCTCCCCTTGCTTCATCCGCGTCAGCAACTTCCTCAGTGTCGCTCCCATCGTCTGCGTTTAAAATAGATTCTGTATCAGAGATGTCTGCATCGCCTGAAATCTCCTGATCGGCAGGCTGTTCCTGCTCTGCGGGCTCTTCGCCAGCCTCAGCCTCGTCACTGCCCATAATTTCTTCGCTCGCTGTGATTTCCGGGGCCTCGCTTGCATCCTCTTCAGCGACAATTTCTTCATTCACCGACTCTGGCCCGGACGAGCCTTCTACCGCAACTTTAATCACCTGTGAGACTGAACCACCATTTGTAATTATCGCTGCATTAACATTTATTTTACTCCCCGCCTTCAAGCTCACGTCCAGCACACCCGATTCACTGCTAATCGCTGCATTCACATCTATCTGATTGTGCGCGTCCAAAGTGAGACTGGCATCTTCGCCCGCGGTTTTGGTAATCGCTGCGGCGACCGTAATATTGCCTTCTCCACTGCCTTCATCGGCGGTTTTTACTTCAACATGTCCACCTTCGTTAAGCGTACTTTCAATGCTGGTAGCCATGCCCTCATCGATGGTGATGTCTTCTGGGTCAAGCAACCAGCTGCCTGCATTGCCGGATGGTGCCGCAACCGAAACAATTCCATCAACGCTTAGCTGGCCCAGGCTTGAGGTTTCGACAAAGCCACCATCGCCACCCAAGTCACCACCGCGAGCCGAAATATGGCCGCTAAATTCGGTGCTGGTATCCGACCAGACAATGATGCGCCCACCATCCGAATCACCAAGTCCGTCGACCGATAAAGTAGAGTTTTGGTCAATCGACGTGGTACTTGCCGTTCGCACACCGTTACCGCCCTGGTAATCGCCACCAATAAGTATGTGCCCACCACCCTCGACATCGGCGGTAGAAATCGAAGCGTGCTGTATCTCAATGTCGTCCCCAAGCACGGTAATGTTTCCGCCGGGTGCCGACATGTGGCCACTTACCTCGCCGGTCCCTTGTGCCATCAGGAAAATTCGGCCATCCGGTGATTCAACCAGCTCTATCCCACCTCGCTGCAAGATATTGCCACCATAGAGAGCCGCATTACCGCCTGCAGAGATTATCTGGCCAAGGTTAACCACACTGTCTTCTGGCGCCTGTACCTCGAAACTTATATGGTCCTGGGCCGCGAATGAAACCGAAATCGAGCGCCCGGCCGCTAAAACAATGTCACCATCCTCTGTGCGTAAAACACCACTGTTCTCGATTGACGGCGCCAACAGCAGAATGTCACCCGAGCCGGTAACCATGATCGAACCGTTATTTACAATTTCACTGCCATCGCCTGAAAACGAATAGTCACCCGACAAAAATGATTCATCACTGAGGTTAAGGGTTGATCCAAGAAAGCCCGCAGTGTCAATCTGCGCACCTTCACCCATGACCAAACCGGCAGGGTTAATCAGGAACACACGGCCGTTACTCTGCAAGCTGCCCAATATCTCAGATAAATTGCCGCCGGTGACGCGGTTTAATACGGCGGATACTGCTGAATCCTGAATGAAGCGAGTGACTTCATCCTGTGCAATTGAAAACTCCCGCCAATTGATAATGGTATTCGGCGTATTGTTGATCTCCAGTAATGTGCCACTCTGGGAAAAGCTTGCACTGCCGGCAACCACAGTCGGGTCGAGGGGGTTGGCATAGGCCGCATTAATGGCGACCAGGAACCCGAGGCAAGGTGCTCCGCACATTTTCCACACGGACCGCCAAGCCACCTTTATAAGCCTGATACTGTACAACCGATTTTTAAATTCGCTCATCAGCCACCGATCTCACATTGTTCTTCGGTACTGAATTCGTCCTTGAAAAGTTCAATCAGCTCCAGTTGTTTGTCATCCAGGTCAGACAATTCAAAATACGGATCGCTATCCAGAATGTGTGGAACCAGCGGTAGAATACCTATTTGCTCATCCAGTTGCTGCGCGTCATAGCTAACATAACCCGCCTGCCCTGCCTTGAGTTCTACTTCAGTGCAGTCTTTCTGCTGATTGACGCGACACTTACCAATGGCAAAATCTTCCAACTGCCCGGCACATTTG
>JAHHOC010000171.1 GCA_018677115.1 Arenicella sp.
AGATCAGTTTAAGACCCAGGCAGACGACGGTTTGTTCCTTATACCTACTGCCGAAGTGCCGGTAACCAATATGGTGCGCGATTCCATTTTAAATAGTGAAGATTTGCCGCTTAAAATGGTTGCTCACACTCCCTGTTTCAGGCGTGAGGCCGGCAGTTATGGCAGAGATACCCGCGGCATGATTCGCCAGCACCAGTTTGATAAAGTTGAGTTGGTGCAAGTGGTGAAGCCAGAGGATTCCTACCAATGCCTGGAACAACTTACTGCTCATGCTGAAACCATATTGCAGCGATTGGAGCTGCCTTATCGAAAAGTGGTTTTATGCGGTGGGGATTTGGGCTTCTCAGCTGCTAAAACCTACGATCTTGAGGTCTGGTTGCCGGCGCAGGGCACCTATCGGGAGATTTCATCCTGTTCCAACTTTGAATCGTTCCAGGCGCGCAGGATGATGGCCCGCTTTCGAACCGATAACAATAAAACCGATTTTGTGCATACGCTGAATGGATCAGGGTTGGCGGTAGGAAGAACACTGGTGGCTATCCTGGAAAATTACCAGCAAGCCGATGGCGGCATTCGAATCCCCAATGTACTGGTGAAGTACATGCATGGTGTAACCGTCCTCTGAAATTACCCTTGTGCACTGCTTGTGCACTGATAGTGTGCCCCGATGCCCTCTCTTGCGGGCATAATGCCTGTTGAAATGGCAATAAACAGGCCATTTCCAAGGATTTCATGCGTATTTTTTAAAAAAGACCAAAATCTGTTTATTAGCAACGAATTTTGATATGATTCCACTTGGTTGGGGACGCAAAACCTTCATACTTATCGAAGGCTTAGCGTAATAACTGTATTCAACATATGTCATTAATAATGTATTGGTTGAAAGCAGCAAATTAAGTGCTGGGCAATATTATGAAGCTAATTGCGTCAGAGAACAGAAACGGGTGTAGAGAGTCATGATAACAATAGAGTCCGTGAACCGGGAGATTTCGAACTCGATTATTCGGATATTGCTCGCAGCAATTGTGATTGCAATGATTGTTCCGCCACCGGCGTTGGCGCAGGCTGCTCTCGTAGATAACGCCATTAAAGCGGTCGATATAGAACCGGATGAAAAGCCGGTCGCCGAAACAGGCGTGACTGATGCAGAGGAAAGCCTAGATGCCGCTGCCCCGCAATCGGGTAATGAGCAGGCTGCACAGGACGTACAAACTCCGGATACCTACGCGCGGGTCGAATCTGCCTACCAGGACACCGAGTTTGGCGAACTTCTCTACAATGAGGCCAGCTTGCCAACCAAGATGGAAATCCTGCGGTTACTCAGTAAAGATACCCCGTCGACAATGGTTTTCCTGCATGGGCTGTCCATGGGGTTGGGCATCGATGACATAGTTCAGGCGGCGACCCGCTACCAGCCTGAAAAGGGCCGTGATTTAAGCCGTGCCGCAGTAAGCATTCTGCCATTGCTCAGCGCAACTGAAGAATCTATCTTTCCCATGTACAACGTCGAGAATCTGGCCAGCAGTATGGATACCATGGCGGTCGATTTCGAACAGGCGAAAAACACTGTAGGGCAGGTGATCGAACGCTTTTTCGAAGAGGGTGAGGTTTTAGGCCCCTATCCCGATTGGCATGCAGGCCAGTATCACTTGCAAGCTTTTGCCAGCGAACTCAGTGAGCTTGCCAAGGGCAGTGGCGTCGATTGGTATCATCAGCCGAAAGGCAAATCGGGCGCTGAACGACCGATATTTGTTTCAATGTACGGGTGGAACAAATCAGTGTTGATTGACGGTAAGGAGCGTATCGCCAAGGCGCTTGCTGAAAATGGAAGTGAGGCGAAGCTGCCAGTCGTGTTTATCTTCAATCGCATTCGCGATCGTGCACTCGATCAACTACAAGAACTCGATTACCAGCTGACTGTGCGGGGAATTCAAAAGGCCTACTCAGAACAGGCCTTGTGTGTTACCCCGGCGCCAGAATGGGAGCGTGGTGACTACCACATCATGGCGCAGCTTGAAGAGCTGTCTGAGATTTTTGCGATCCCCAGCCAGGAAGATTATGAAGAGGACGAATGGCAGGCACTGATTCAGCAGGCAAAGCGCTACAAGGCTGAAGAAATTTCTCTAATCGTAGCCATTTTGTCGTCAGGAGGTGATGAGCAATCCGCACTACAGACATTGGATGGACAGCAGCTTGCGCAGTATGCTGATCCCGCTGCGGATGCGGCCACAC
>JAHHOC010000173.1 GCA_018677115.1 Arenicella sp.
CCATAGGAGTCTCCGAATTGGCAGACAGCAGCGTTAATTTTGTGGTGCGTCCATGGGTTCAGTCGGCAGACTACTGGAATGTCCATCTGGCTCTTACAGAGGCGGTCAAAAAGCGCTTCGATGAGGAGGGTTTATCGATTCCTTTCCCGCAGAGTACAGTCCACATACGCCGCGCCTGACAGGCCGCTTCAATGACTTCATTCCAGGAAATTGCTGCCAGCACCACCAACCGCCTGGTGGCCGCCAATGTCGCTATCTATTTTGTATTACAGGCTTTTTTGGCCGGTGCTCCGAGCGGCTTTGAATTGTATTTCTGGCAAAACCCGGCGTTCCAGTTGTGGCAGCCAATCAGCTATATGTTCCTGCATGCTACATTTACTCACTTGCTGTTCAATATGATCGCCCTGTGGTCGTTTGGTCGCGTGCTGGAGCGGGTGTGGGGCGGACGACGCATGCTGATATTCTTCCTGGTGTGTGGTGTGGGTGCGGCACTGGTACACCTCGGCTACAGTCAGTTTCAATTTCAATCGATTTACTCACAATTGCAGGCCGCCGGTTTTGCCGATTCACAGATAGACAGCGTTTACCTGGCTGGTCGCGATATCTCTGCTGCTGCCAGCGACATCGACCGCGGACTGCTGCAACAGTTCTATACCACGTATCACACTCCTGCGGTCGGTGCCTCGGGTGCCGTTTACGGAATACTGGTTGCCTTTGCGCTGCTATTTCCCGATTTCAAGGTGATACTGATTTTTCTGCCAATCCCGGTGGCGGCGCGTTATTTTGTGCCGGTGCTGCTGCTGATCGATCTGTCGGCCGGGATAACCGGGGTTTCACTGTTTGGTTATAACATTGCGCACTTTGCACACCTTGGGGGTGCACTGGCCGGCTTCCTGATGGTGCAATACTGGCTGCGGCATAGCCGTTAGCGTCGACCTCCACAGTCAATATTACCAAGCCGGCGGCGTCAAGCCGCGACTGAATCTAGGCTGCACTCAGCACTACAGCGAGGTCGGTGAACCCCCTTGCCGACAGCTTCTGCGCTGCCAGCAAAGCCCGTTGTCCGCTCTGGCAGCAACACACAATGCGCCCGCTCTGGGGTAGAAGGTGCTCTTCCTGTTCAAGCTCGGCTAACGGAATTTGCAGGCTAGTACGGAATGGTTGCGGCTCACTGTCAATCTCCGGTTGATCGCGCACATCCAATACTGCATCGGAAGCGCGAAGATGGCCGACGTCAATCAAGCTGATCTGGTTTTCAGTTTCCACCGCGCCGGATAGATCTACAATATGCTGGGCGTAACTCCACACATCCAGATAGAGCAATTTCCCCCTTAACTGTGCAGCATCACCCAGCAACACCTTGAGGGTTTCCTGCGCCTGCAGGCTGGCAATAACACCAACACCCGGGCCGGTAACCCCAACCAGGTCACAGCTTTGCTGCTGCAGTGGTATTTGTGGAAACGCCGCACGATAGCTGGGTGCCTGATTGCCGAGTTCACCGCAAAACACGCCCACATAGCCAAAGGTTTGATTTACCGATGCTGAAACCAGTGGAAGCTTGTCCTTACAGGCGTCGCTTAACAGATAGCTCAGTGCAAAATTGTCGCCGGCATCGACCACTGCCGAAACATCCCGCAGCAACTGTGCAACGTTCGCCGGTGAAAGCTTTTGCCGCACGGCCGACACCTCAACGGTGGAATTAATCGCAGCCAGTTCGCGTGCCACAACAGTCGCTTTAGGCAAGCCAACGTCCTGTTCACGGAACAGGACTTGCCGGTGAATATTGCTGAGCGCAACGCTATCGTGATCAACTACGGTGATATGCCCGACGCCAGCACCTGCCAGCTGTGCGGCCACCTGGCAACCAAGTCCGCCTGCCCCGACAATCAGCACACTTGAGTCTTTGAGTTTTTGCTGGCCGGCAGAACCGATTTGCTGCAGCCGCGATTGCCGCGAGTAGCGGTCTGATTCGTTCATACAGGCTATTGTAGAACAATCACTGCGGTAACAGTGTGCGTATACGCTAAGCGACGTGCTCCGCTGTTGCCTTTACCCGCCCGCGCACCACGATTCTGCTAGAGGTGCTACGCGTACTGAGGAATTGATTGAACGTTGGCAGCCGATTCGGGGAACGGACGGATATCGACACGGGGTTCGTTGCTGGCATCCGGATAGGGCGAATTGGAGCTGCCACTGTGCGGTGTCAACGGGATCAGCGCCGGTTCTCCACCCAAATGGGCGGCCAGCATGGCTGGCGTCATGTATTCGCCTTCAGGGATCACTCCCGCGCGTTCCCATGCTTCCTGAACCAGAGTAGAGCAGATCAGCGGACGGCGCCCTTTGAACAGCCGCTTAAATTGCGGGCGGCAGCGCTTAAACCAGACCTGCAGAAAATAAACCGCCATCACCCAGCAGATTTCATAGGTGCGCAAGGATTCCTGGGCATCCATCACGATATTCCGTATTCGGCTGCGGGTATCGCGCTGGCAGTTCTCATCCGGCATCTTGCCCACATAGAGTTGCTCCTGGCCATGCCGTGCCAACCACCAGTCAATGGGGGTCAGCTGGTAGCTGAAGCTTCTCGAGTATTTTGATTCAACCACATACAGCTTGCCATCAAGCCGCACCGCAACTGCCGAGTGGATAAAGTCGGCGCCGGAAAAAAACCTGATAATCCTGCTCATCAGCCCTTTACTGCCTTTCACAAACAGTGCGTCGCCTGTGCGGATACTGAATAGATTATCGCGATCGATTATTGGGGGGTTGTTTAACATAGCAATTCCTCTGCAACATCTTTATTCTTAATTAGCCAAATATGAGGTTTAGTTTTTTGCCGGTAAGCGGCTTATAAATAATTTCGCAATCAGAGGTGTCGGACTGGATATTGCTATCCCCCGTCACCAGGTAAAACCGCGCACCGTCTTTCATACTGCGCATCTTGCGAATTATATCCCGCCCGTTAATCCCCCCCGGGAGACGAAAGTCTATCAAGGCCAGATCAAAATCCTGTTCAGCAAATGCCGACAGGGCACTGCTTGAATCAGTATAGGTTTCGATCGTATGGCCCATGGTTTCAACAACACCGCGTAGCGCCAACAGGATGCTCGATTCATTGTCGAGCGCTAACACGCGTTTCTTGTTACTGGATGTAGAGTGCTCACTGGCTTCGCGCAACTGCTGCGGTGCGCGGCTACTGCTGAGCACATCCATTTG
>JAHHOC010000180.1 GCA_018677115.1 Arenicella sp.
CATTGATCATCACCGCCGTCGCATTAAGGCGATTCGCGGTATCCAGGGCATCGTCAAGATCCGATGTAAAAACCGACGCCTGGAAAGCATACGGCAGGCTATTCGCCCGCCGCAGGGCGTCTTGTTTGTCTTTATATGAAAAAACACAGACCACAGGGCCAAAAATTTCGAACTGCGAAACCTGGGCATCTTCAGGCGGGTCAAGAATAACGGTCGGCGCGTAGCAGCTATCCGACAGGCGTTCTCCTCCACATAATATTTTGCCACCAGCGTCGCGGGCATCGTTGACCCATTGTTCAATTCGTTCCAACTCTTTGGTGCTGATCAGCGGTCCGACTTCAGTGCTGGCGTCCAACTGGTCGCCCACCTTCAAATCCTGCGCCTGTGCGGCCATCAATCCGGCTAATTCGCCTGCCATACTTTCATGCGCATAAACGCGCTGCACTGAAACGCAAACCTGGCCGGCATGATAAAAGCCACCTTTGACTAAACTCGGCACCATGTCAGCAACATTTGCGCTGCGGTCAACAATAACCGGCGCTGCACCGCCATGTTCCAGTGCGCAGCGTGTGCCCGGCGAGAGCTTTGAGTGCATCATCCATCCAACCTTGGCGGAGCCTATAAACGACAGAAAATTAATCCGCGGATCGGTAATCAATTTATCAGCATCATCGCGTGAGCAAACTATTGCCTGGCACCATTTTTCCGGCAAACCTGCTTCATGCAGGATTTCAACGAAGCGCAGACAGGAAAGAGGCGTCAGCGCCGCGGGTTTGATGACCACCGGGCAGCCCACCGCTATTGCCGGTATCGTCTGATGAACAATCAGGTTCAGCGGGTGATTGAATGCGCTGATCGATGAAACCAGGCCGATAGGTTCCCGCTGGGTAAAGGCCAGCCGGTTTGCCGACGATTCGGTGTGCCCCATCGGGATCTGCTCGCCTTTTATTTGCGGGATATGCTCAATTGCCAGCTTGACGCCATTGATTGCGCGTAATACTTCGACTCTCGAATCCATGAGTGGTTTGCCGCCCTCAGAGGCGGCCAGATTGGTCAATTCATCCACTTGGGAACTCATGATCTCTACCACTCGTTCGAGGATTTCCACTCGTTTATAGGCGGGCAGCCACGCCTCCCGGTCTTCAAACAGAGCGTGTCCCTCAGCAATTGCCCGCTCAACTTCTGCGGCATCAAGCAATTTTATTTCCTTGATCAGGGAGTGATCATAAGGGTTGTTTACCTTTAATTTAGTCATAGCAATTGGTAGAACTAAGCAATCAGGGTAGAACTGTCTTTGATCAAAACATTTAATATTGAATGATTCAAAGAATAGTCGATTGGCAAATCAATCAGGTGTACACCTTTGCTGTTAAGTGCAGTCTTCAAGTGCTCTTCGAATTCATCATGGGTTTCCGGTCGATAGCCAGTAGCTCCAAAACTCTCAGCAAATTTAATGTAGTCCATATCATTAAAATCCAAACCGAAATTGTTAAAGCCCATGCCTTCCTGCTTCCACTTGATCATGCCATAAGCGCTGTCATTGAGGATGATTACCACCAGATCCAGCCCCATACGCACGGCGGTTTCCATTTCCTGGGAATTCATCATATAACCACCGTCACCATTGACTGACACTACCTTGCGGTCCGGGTAGAGCTGTTTTGCCATCATCGCTGAAGGCAGACCGGCACCCATAGTCGCCAGCGCATTGTCAACCAGCATGGTGTTAGGGGCATAGCATTTGTAATTGCGTGTGAACCAGATTTTATAAACACCGTTGTCGAGCGTAATGATATCTTCGGCATCGAGATTGTTGCGCAGGATGTTTACCAGCCGTTGCGGCAACATGGGGAATCGCTCGTCCTCAAAATATTTGGTTACGCGGGCATCAACTTCATCACGCACGCGGGCGAAAAAACTAAAGTCCTTATGTTTGGCTGATGAAACTTGTTCGTTTATCCTGCTGACTGAAGTAGAAATGTCACCGACTACATTCAACTGTGGGAAATATACGTCGTCGATCTGTGCGGGAAAGAAATTGATGTGAATTACTTCCTTGCCACCCTTTTCCATGAAAAATGGCGGTTTCTCGATAACGTCATGGCCGACGTTAATAATCAGGTCAGCGGCTTCGATTGCACAATGCAGAAAATCGTGTGCCGATAGTGCGGCAGTGCCGATAAATTGTTCATGGCGTTCGTCAACCACGCCTTTACCGAGTTGGGTGTTGAAGAAATAGATTCCGGTTTTGTCGATAAATTGCTTTAGTGCATCTCCGGTGCGTTTGCGGTTAGCTCCTGCGCCTATCAGCAGTAACGGGCGTTCCGCCTTTTCGATCATGGCAACTGCTGCCGCGATGGATTTATGGTCGGGCAAGGGCCGGCGGTGTCCAACTACCTCAAATATTTCGGCATCGGTTTGTTCTTCGGCGATATCTTCCGGTAACTCCAGGTAGACAGCACCGGGGCGTTCTTCCATGGAAATTCTAAACGCGTCGCGAGTCATTGACGGTATATTGCTACCGTCCACTATCTGCTCGGAATATTTGGTAATCGGTTTCATCAGGCCTACCACGTCCACAATCTGAAAACGACCTTGCTTGCTCTGGCGAATTGGCTTTTGGCCGGCCAGCATAACCATGGGCATAGCGCCGAGCTGTGCATAGGCAGCAGCAGTAACAAAGTTGGTTGCTCCGGGTCCCAGCGTTGACAGGCAGACACCCGGTTTCCCGGTGAAGCGCCCATAGGTTGCTGCCATAAAGCCTGCAGCCTGTTCATGGCGCGTTAATATTAATTTGATTGATGAGCCTTGCAGTGAATCCAGAAAATCCAGATTTTCCTCCCCCGGGATTCCGAAAATGTACTCGACGCCCTCATTTTCCAAAGCTTTGACGAATAGATCAGATGATTTCATGATGACTCCTTTTATTTGCTTGTTGTTATTCGATTCGATCCGCAGATCGGGTCTATCCCCTCTATATATAGATCATTTTGCTCAAGAACGCATCCGTTACTCGAAATTTGTTTGCAAATGATGGAATAAGTCAACCATCAAACAAGCTATTGTAGGCTGGAGACTGTATAGCGCTCGGCAATCCGGGCCCGGGTTCGTTCGCAAGTTTGTAGACAATCAGCCGCGTAAGTGATAAAAAAGGGCTGGTTTAGGCAGTTCCATGCAGGCCGAGATGATCCAATACAAGAACAATACAGTTGATCAGCTCAGACTCAATCTCTTTTACATGACGCGCAATAAATCGCATGTTGAGATCCTTGGACGAAGGTAAGGAATCGTTGTGTAGCAATTTGCTACACATAGAGCTGTTCAATATTGATACGATTGCCGAGGTTTAAATGCTGTTGCGCTTCCTGCGTCGATATGCGGGCTTAATCGCCCTGATTGCCGCCCCGATTATCTTTTTCATTGCTGCTGTGGCCTTTTTTATTCCGGCCAGCACTGCCCTTTGGTTAGCTTTGGCTGTATTTTTTATTGCCTTGCTGGCTGTTTCAATTGTGTTATTACTCAGGCTTGGCAGCGCAGATGAACAAGCTGCAGAGGCCCTGGCAGACAAACACGGCATTCTTGATGCGACTCAACAGGCTGTTTTCACGATTGATCGCAATTTCCAAATCGGATCGATGCAATCCACAGCTACCGCTGCCGTGTTCGGCATGGATCAACCACTTGAAGGTAATTTGCTGGAGATTTTGAAGCCCAGCGTGCGGAAAAAAGAGCTTGAAAGCGCACGGGAATACCTGTCATTGTTGCTGGCCGATAAACAGCACGAGGATTTCCTGACTAAATTTAAGCCGCTTCAGCGGGTTAAAATATTATTGGATCCGGAACACAACGAGGCCCCGCACCGATACTTGAATTTCACTTTTGTCCGCAGTGAGCGGGTCGATGAGCCCTGCTTGCTGGTCGCTGTCAACGATGTGACGAGAGAAACAGACTTGCAGCACGAGTTGCAGGAAGTAAGTGAGAGCAGCCAGGCGCGGTACCGGGTACTGATGGGCAATATCGAGGCCGATTCAGAAACCCTGGCTGATTTTTTTCGTGAAGCATACGGGCAGTTGCAGCAAATCAATGATCTACTGCGTGGCAGTCAGGCTGAACAAATTGATAACACCAGGAAACTCGACTGGATAGGGCAGCGGGCTGAGGTGGTCAGGGAACGAGCAGGAGTATTCAACATGGCGTTGATTGAAGCCTCCACCGCAAGATTGATTGACGATGTGGAAAAATTGCAGGACTTACCGGAAGTTGACAGCAAACAGCTGTTGGCCCTGACCGCAAACCTGAATCGAATTATTCAGGAACTGGAACTGATTGAGGAACTCACCAGCCATTTTAATTCGGTCAGTTCGCATAATTTTGAGGAAATAGAGGCGCAATCAGAGGCGCTGACCCAATCGTTGCAGAACCACAATCTTGAGCAGATTGTAAACCTGAAAAATGTGGCATTAAAGTTGGCGGAGCAACACCGCAAGATTGTCAATCTCGAGGTCTACGGTTTTCCCGAGCTGCCCCTGCGACCCGGCGCGTTGCAGGAAATACAGTCTGTATGCATGCAATTGAT
>JAHHOC010000207.1 GCA_018677115.1 Arenicella sp.
GACCGCAGGTTTCTGGAGCAGGTGCCGGGTTGCCAGGGCGTTGCCCACCGTACCATAGAAAACGCAGGGCATTTTGTACAACAGGATGCGCCTCAACAATGTGTGCAGGCGATTCTTGATACTATCAACAGCAATTCAATTCAATCAGCTTAAAACGAGGACGAATAAGTAATGCATACTCAATTTAGCGAACAAGACCTGGCCTTCAAGGCTGAGGTACAGGAATTCCTGGCTGAGGCCTGGGACGACGAGCTCAAGGCAATGGTCCACAACCGCGACACTATGAAAAAGGGCATGGTCGAATGGCAGCAACGAATCTATCGTAAAGGTTGGATGGCGCCCGGCTGGCCTGAGGAACACGGCGGTATTAACTGGTCCGTGACCCAGAATTTCATATTTAATTCGGAGCGCGCCCGTGTCGGGGCACCGGATAAAATGCCGTTCGGTGTCACCATGGTGGCCCCGGTCATATACAAATTTGGTAATGAAGAACAGAAGCAGAGGTTTTTGCCGCGCATCCTGAACAGTGAGGACTGGTGGTGCCAGGGCTACTCGGAGCCCGGTGCCGGTTCCGACCTGGCTTCACTGAAAACCCGCGCTGAACTCGATGGTGATGAATACATCATTAACGGCAGCAAAATCTGGACCACCTATGCACAATACGCTGACTGGATATTCTGCCTGGTGCGCACCGACAGTTCCGGCAAAAAGCAGCAGGGCATCAGTTTTATGTTAATCGACATGAAGAGCCCGGGCATCACTGTGCGCCCGATCATGACAATTGACGGTTTTCATCATCTTAATGAGGTGTTTTTCGAAGACGTCAGGGTGCCGGTAGCAAACCGCGTCGGCGAAGAGGGCATGGGCTGGACTTATGCCAAATCATTGCTGGTTCTGGAGCGATTTTCTATTGCTGAAGTTGCTGATTCCAAGCGCTTTCTGGCCGAACTAAAGGAGATGGCCAGGCAGGAGATTAATGGTGGCAGATCGTTGCTCGACGATCCGATTTTTGCCAGTCGCCTGGCCGATGTAGAAATTGACCTGATGGCGCTGGAATATACCGAGTTGCGGGCACTCGCAGCAGCGGCAGCTGGCGGTACGCCGGGCCCGGAATCCTCTTTGCTCAAATTGCAGGGGACTGATGTTCAGAAGGCCATTCAGGAATTGCGGATGGATGTTGCTGGCTACTACAGCAACACTCTGCAAGGTGATCTAACGCCTCAACAACTGGGCCACGATTTCGCTGATTTCGCGCAAAAACATTATTTCAGGGGTCGCGCCTCCTCCATTTACGGGGGATCCGACGAAGTACAGAAAAACATCACCGCCAAATATGTGCTAGGGCTATAAAGAGAATCTGGAGATAACCATGAACTTTAACTTGAATGAAGAACAAAGCATGATTCGCGAGAGCATCGCGCGCTTTGTAATGGAAAATTATGAACTGGATAAACGCAATACCGTAGTCGCACTTGAACATGGCTACAGCCCGGAGCATTGGCAACAGTTTGCCGAGCTAGGCTGGCTGTCGATACCCTTCGCCGAGCAGCATGGTGGCTTCGGTGGTGGCCCGGCCGATACAATGGTCGTTATGCAGGAACTGGGAAAAGGCCTTGTAGCGGAACCGTATCTGTCGACTGTATTGCTGTTCGGCGGCCTGTTGCAGGCCGGAGCAAGTGATGAAGTACAGGCACAGACCATTCCCGCAATTATTGCCGGCGAACTGCAGGGTGCATTCGCCTATCTGGAACGGCAAAGCCGCTACGAAATTACAGACATCCTTTGTACAGCTAAGCAGGACGGTGACAAGTGGTTGCTCGACGGTGAAAAAACGGTGGTTCTCAACGGCGGAGCAGCACAACAACTGATCGTCGCCGCGCGGACCTCTGGGGCTCAGGCCGATGAGTCGGGCATCAGCCTGTTTCTGGTGGATGCCGAATCTTCAGGTATCGAGCGTACTGTTTACCGCATGACCGATGGTAAACAGGCGGCAAATATTCAACTGTCCGCTGTGGTGGCCGATACGGTAATCGGCAAAATAGACATGGGCTACCCGGTGATGAAAAAAGTCGTTGATGACGCCAGATTGGCGGTCTGTGCAGATGCTTTAGGGGTGATGGAATCCCTCAATACGCAGACCGTGGAATACTGCAAAAACCGCGAACAGTTCGGTGTACCCATCAGTTCCTTTCAGGCGCTTCAGCACCGCATGGTAGATATGTTTGCCGCCTGTGAGCAGGTTAAATCATTGCTCTACCGGGCGGTATGCACAGCAGCGGCCGATGATCCGGATGCGCAGCGCAGCCTGCTGGCCTTGAAAGTCAAAACCGGGCGCGCTGGCCGCCTGATTGGTGGTGAAGCGATTCAACTTCACGGTGGCATGGGAATGACTGATGAGGTAGCTGTGGGGCACTATGTGAAGCGCCTGATGATCGATAATCTGTTGTTCGGGGATGCCGACTATCATGAGCAGTTGTTTAGCGAGTTGGTCAACCAGCCACAAGCAGATGCGGCGCAATTGGTGAGCCAAACAGATTCAGAGGCCGCCTGAAAATCAGCGCATGCCGGTAACTTATGAAACTCTCTCAAAGTGGGGAGTGCGGAGAATAAATTATGTTCAATACCATCAATTACGAAGTTGCCGAATCTATTCTCACACTCACGCTGGACCGGCCCGACAATCTCAATGCCTTTACCGTGGAAATGGCCAATGAGTTGATCGACGCTTTTAACCGGGCCAGCGAGGATGATGAGGTGCGTGCCATCGTAGTCACCGGTGCAGGCAAGGCTTTCTGCGCCGGTATGGATTTGCAGCAGGCGGAGTATGGGTTTGAATCGAGCAATGTGTTCGGGCTTAACGAGGCCCTTGAGCCAACCCTGAAGGACATGGATGAGCATTTGCACGACGAAGAGTACATAAACGGGGTACGCGACACCGGCGGCCGCGTGGCACTGGCGATTTATGACTGCAAGAAGCCGGTAATTGCAGCCATTAACGGCGCCGCGGTCGGTATTGGCGCCACCATGACCTGCGCCATGGATATTCGCATTGCTTCCGAGCATGCCCGCATTGGATTTGTGTTTAACAAAATCGGCATCACACCGGAAGCCTGTTCGACCTGGTTTTTACCAAAGATTGTGGGGATTTCGCAGGCGCTGGAGTGGTGCTATACCGGCGACATCATTAAACCTGAAGAAGCGCTGCAGGCTCGCCTGGTGAAAGCGGTGGTCCCGGCTGATCAATTACTCGAAGAGGCCTACACTATTGCGCGCAAAATCGCGCAGCACAGTCCAGTAGCCATCACTCTTACCCGGCAAATGATGTATCGTAACAGCGCGCTTGATCATCCTATGGGTGCGCATAAGGTCGACTCGCTGGCTATTTTCTATGCCAGTAAAGTCGACGGCAAAGAGGGCGTGCAGTCCTTCCTTGACAAGAGAGCACCCAATTTTACCCAGAAATCTTCAACCGACTTGCCCGATTTTTACCCCTGGTGGTGAACCATAAATTGTAATGGCTGAGTCAGCTGTAGTTTGCGGAACGCAGGGGATTTGTTCCCGCTAAAATGGATATTAAAGCGCTACAGCCGATAACGGTGTATGGATCGGACATCTCCTATTTCACCGGTAAGTTGGAAAACTATTTCCGCTTCAAGGCTATCCCATACAGGTTCCATGCTATCCAGGCCCCTATTGATGACAGGTTAATCAAGCAAAAAGTTGGCCTGTACCAGATTCCGGCGATTGAGTTGGGAGACGGTCGTTGGATGACCGATACAACCAAGATTATACAGTGGTTCGAGAATCACTTTCCAGCCCACCCTGTGTTACCGCATGATCCTTTACAGGCTTTTGTGTGTCACCTGCTTGAGGATTATGCAGACGAATGGTTGTGGCGACCGGCGATGCACTTTCGCTGGCATTATCCTGAAGGAGCTCACCTGCAGAGCAGGCACCTGGCCGACGAACACATGGGTAAAATACCGTTACCGGGAATGCTTAAGCGCTGGGCGTTCAGGTTTCGGCAAAGGCGCGGCTACGCCAAAGGTGATGGTATTTCCAGGGACAGCGT
>JAHHOC010000209.1 GCA_018677115.1 Arenicella sp.
AGCCTGGATATTTCGCAGCTGTATGCTTCCCCAAATGCGAGTTCCCTACCGTTGGACAGCAACTCAGGGTTCCGGGTCAGCGCACATATCGGCCCGGTGTTTTATGAGTACGACCGAATTCTGGAGAAGAATAATTATTTCGGCATGCATGTGAATAAAGCCGCGCGCATGGAACCATGTACGCCGGTCGGGTCGGTCTATGTCACCGAAGCCTTTGCTGCCCACCTGGCCATGAACGATGACAACAGGTTTGTTTGCGAGTATGCAGGCGTGAAGGAATTGCCGAAGGGCTTCGGCATGTTCCGGCTATATCGCCTGCAGGAGCATGCTGATGGGAGTTGAAATTGCATCGCTTGCGGTTAGCGGCTAATTTTCCATATACTTTTTAGCTCTGTCACTGCGGCTTCGGTCTACTTTTGGAAAACGGTTCAGAAACTAAGAAGCGGTACCGTGCTTTTATCAGCTATAGCCAGTTGGACAAGAAGTGGGCCAAGAAGCTGCACCAGGCGCTGGAGTCTTACCGTGTGCCGCTGGGTGTGGTGGCACAAATTGATACTAGCAGCCGTCGGATCGGCCGTATTTTTCGTGACGAAGATGAGATGGGCGCCAGCGAAAGCCTTGGCGCGGCACTCGAAGGTGCACTGGACGATTCGGAATCCCTGATCGTCATCTGCAGCCCCAATTCGGCAAAATCTGAATGGGTCGACATGGAAGTGAAGCGCTTTAAACGGAATCCCCAGGCACAAATCCTGGCGGTGATAGTTGCCGGAAAACCCAATTCCGGAGATGAACAAACCGAGTGTTTCTGCCCCGCCTTGCGATTCAGGGTAGACGCCAACGGAGAGCTCACCGACATTCCCGATGAGCCGTTGGCACCGGACCTGCGCAAGGACGGCCTTGGTAAATTAACCACCCGGCTGGTCGCGGGAATACTGGGCGTATCTTTTGATGAACTGTGGAACCGGGAGCAACGGCGACGCTTTGCGGCCAGACTCAAATTTACCGGCCTTGTCGCGGCTACAATGCTCGGGATAACCGCTATCGGCGGTCAATACCTGAGAAATCAGAATGCCGAGCGGGCCTCACAGATAATTAATTTCTCGCGACTGGCCATGCAGGATGCGATGACTTTGCAACTTGAGGCGGACCGTGCCTCTGGATTTGAACGCGGGCTGCGCTTTGCGGTGATGGCGTCTCGAACCTCGACCCTGCATCCAGAACAGCCTGCGGCCAGAAAATTGCTGCGCTTTGGGGCTCAGAGATCCCGTGCGCTCGGCACCATGACCGGACACCGCGGCGGAGTTCAATACGCCGGATTTATGCAAAATGCTGAAAATGTTGTTTCATGGGGTAAGGACAATTTCATACGCATCTGGCAAGTAAGGACAGGCCAATTAATCTCCGAACACCAAATAAGCGGTCGAATCATTGCCGCCGATGCGAGCAGTACACAACTAGTTGTGAGCGACGATCGTGGTGGCTTGTCTGTGTTACGAACTATTGACATGCAGCGTACTACTTTGTCGGAGCGCGAACAGCTAGTGCAGGACCTGGCCGCATTTGATGTCACTGGAACACTCTTGGTTACCGCCGCGAGATCCGGCAGTGTCGTCACTCTTTGGGATACCAAAGCGAACCGTACACTGGGCTCGTTTGTTCCCGGCTGGGAGATGCCTCTGGCCGCAATCAAACTAAGTAATGACGGCAGCCTTCTGGCAGTGGCATGCCTTGATGGAACGCTCAAAGTATGGAATTCGAAAACAAGAGAACTGGTCCTTGCAGCTGACACCGAGGTTTCTCGCAAGCATTCTCTCACTTTTGCACCAGATAATTCTGTCATCGTCAGCAACTACCGCGGCAAGTCCTCGCTGTTTAACATTGAACACGGGAAGTTGCTGGGGTTAATTGAGGGCAAGGTTGTATATAGCCCAGACGCATCGCATATCGCGGTTGTCAACGAAGACAACAATATTGAAATCCGAAAGTCCGACAGCGCCCAATTAATATCTACACTCAAAGGTCATCAGGACGTGATCAACAATGTTGCAT
>JAHHOC010000229.1 GCA_018677115.1 Arenicella sp.
CGATAACCGTTACCTGGCCTATTCGGTTGATACTGCGGGCGATGTACGTTACCAGGTGCGGGTAAAGGACCTGCAAACTGGCGAGTATCTCGATGATGTGTTGAATGATGTTCAACGAAGCGTTGATTTTGGTGGCGATGGTCGGACCATTATTTATGCTCTGCTGGAAGAGGGCAGGTGGCACGCGAAGAATATAAATGTGCACCGGCTGGGTGAACCGCAAAGCGCGGATAAATCGATCTATTATGAAGAGGACGACGGTTTTTTTATTGGTTTTGGTAAGACCAGCAGCAAGGAATATTTCGTACTGGTGTCATCGCAGGGTGAGATTCAGGAAAGCCACGTCATTCCAAGCAGCGATTTATATGCCAATCCCGTAAAACTGGTGGGCAGGGAAGCTGGTTTCACGCAAATCATCGACCACGCACACGGGTACTTTTATATCCTCGCTAACGACACGCATAAAAACTTTCGTCTCGCCAAGGTAGCGCAAAATACACCGGGCCATGAAAACTGGCAGACAATTGAGCAGGGTGCAGATGATGTTTACCTGATGAACTTGCAAACCTTCGATAAATTTATCGCCATCAGTTCGCGTGATCTTGGCCTTGAGAAAATACGCATCCTTGATTACGCAGGCCAAGAGCATCAGGTGATCTTTCCGGAGGCCGTGTTCACTGCTTCGATTGGAGTGAATCCGGAATTCTCCCAGTCGACCCTAAGGTTGGATTATGAATCCATGATCACACCGGATACGGTTTTTGACTATGATCTGGCGACTCGGCAGTTAATTACGCGCAAGGTCAAAAAGATTCCAAGCGGATATGATAAAAGCTTGTATGAAACAGAGCGGCTGATGGCACCAGCGCGTGATGGCACGCTGGTCCCCGTATCGATTGTGTACAAAAAGGGGTTTAAGCGGGACGGCAGTCACCCTATGCATCTTTATGCTTACGGCGCTTATGCTTCTACAATCGAACCCAATTTTTCCACCCTGCGGCTGAGCGCACTGGATCGTGGCTTCAGCTATGCCATTGCTCATGTGCGGGGAGGCGCGATGATGGGTTATCAGTGGTACCTGGATGGGAAGATGGAAAAACGCACTAACACCTTTAATGATTTTGTGGACGTGGCCAAATTTCTCGTCAGTGAAAATTACGTGGCGAAAGGCAATATTTCCATCTCTGGTCGGAGTGCCGGGGGCGAGGTAATGGGCGCAGCGACAATTCAGGCCCCCGAACTGTGGCGCTCAGTAAATTTAGGTGTGCCTTTTGTTGATGTGCTGAATACCATGCTGGATGAATCGCTGCCCCTCACCCCGCCGGAATGGAAGGAATGGGGCAACCCTATAGAAGGTGCAGACGCGTACGACCTGATTCATAGCTACTCTCCCTACGACAATATTACAGCGCGGGAATATCCGCCAATGCTGGTGACCGGTGGACTCAATGATCCTCGAGTCACTTATTGGGAGCCTGCCAAGTGGACAGCTAAAATGCGCCACAGTAAAACCGATGACAACCTGCTGGTTATGCGCATCAATATGGGGGCCGGTCACTTCGCCAACAGCGGTCGATATGGGCGCCTGAAGGATTATGCCGAAGAATACGCATTTATGTTGGTGGCCCATGAAATCTATCAATAGCTGTTGAAAATGAAGGGACGGGCGTGGATTCACTATTTTGAAAAACGGCCCGCGAAAGCTGCATAGGGATTAGCAGGATGATACCCCGTGCGGTGAGCGCATCTACAATATTTAAGATAGTCCGAGAATGGCCCGACCCAGTTTAGCGGCTCCATTTCTTACCACATCCTCGACCGGCAAACCCGTTTCGTCCTCAATGCGTTTTATTTCCTGATCCGCTTGGGCATCATCAAAGCCTGCAGTATTTAATGCAATACCCGTTGTTTCAGGCCTGGTCAGCGATCCGCATGCACCGGCGAGATCTTCATTGAGTTTGATGAAATCTTTTAGCGGCGGCACTTTTATATGTGACGGATTCTGTAAATGCGTCTTGCCGGCGCGATGACACATAATCAGCCGGTTGGCACAACTTCCCCGCATCAAGGGAAGGGTTGCCGTGCTTCCCGGATGCAGCAGCGAGCCCTGTCCCTCAATAAAAACGACGTCGCTATCCGCCGCTTCCAGCACTGCTGACTCTACTGCACCACAGGCCTGGTCGACGATAAACGCATCCAGCGGTATTCCACTCCCGGTAATGGTGATCCCGACTTGCCCGGTAGCAATGAAGGAGCTAGTTACATTTTGCTCGGTAATCCATCGGTAAATCTCCAGCCCCGCGGTCATTTTGCCGATCGCCATATCGGTGCCCACCATCAACACACGCAGATTATCCAGCGCCGCAGCGCGGGCCCTGGCAATTTGCGGAGTGAAGCCCGGTTTGCGTGTGTCCCAGATAAATTGTGATTGAGGATCCGATATCGTTTCGCCCAGTTCGTCGGCGAGCAGGGTATGCATGCCATTAACCAGGCTCATACCCAGCTGTAGGGCCTGTTGCATATGCGGGTACCAGCTCTGCGGGGTAAATCCGCCCGATGGCGCCGTACCAAGAACCAACACCTCGGCGCCCATGGCACATGCTGCTTCAATGCTGTCAACGACCGGGTGATCAAACGGCAACGTGCAAACATCACTGACTGTTTTTCCGGCCTGCATCGAATCAATCACACAAACAATCGGGTTGCTGCCATATCTCATAACGCCATAGCCTAACTTGCCGTCGTCGCGGCCCAGGCTGGCTTCCATGTAAATGGCTATTTTTCTATCTTTCTCCAACATTATTCATGGGTCGGAATTTAGGAATTGGGGTTTGATCGAAGCTCCATGTCCGGGCAAATCGTTAGGCACAACTATACCGTTTAACACTTGCGCCCCGATACACGGATCAGGGTCGAGATTCATATGAGAATCCAGGTCGATGTGATCGATTGCGCCGCTGAGGGCAGCCGCCGCCGAAATAGACATTGATGACTCACCCATACAGCCGATCATCGTTTTCAGGTGATGATCACGCGCTGCATCGATGATGCGGAGAGCGCCGGTGATGCCACCGCATTTCATCAGTTTTATATTTACACCGTCGACACAATGGGCCCATTTTTCCACATCTTCGGCAAATCGGCACGATTCATCAATATATATCGGCAATGCCCGGTTCTGGAATAGCGCGGGCAGAGCATCTTCATTCCCTTCTGCGAGCGGTTGTTCTACATATTCCACCCCACGCTCAGCCAGCCAGACCATCATGTGCCTCGCATTTTCCGTATCCCAACCGCCATTAGCGTCTACTCTGAGCTGCACATCATAATCCCTGCAACTCTCATCCACTTGCCGGTACATGGCTTTGTCGGCTTCGATCCCCTGTGGAGAACCGAGTTTGATCTTCAGTGACCTAATCCCGGTGCCTTCCAGTAACAGTGGCACACGCTGTTTTACAACTTCCGGCGGATTGATCCCGATGGTCACCGAGGTGGGTACAGTTGGTTTGTTAATACCAAGAAGTTTATACAGTGGCAGATCACGCTTTTTAGCCTGCATGTCCCAGAGTGCAATATCCAGGGCAGCCAGTGCGCAGGCAGGCACATTCTCTCGGCGCGCCAAGTCATGGATTGCTTCGATGCTTAACTCCTGTACATCATTTTCTAAAAACGCCTGCAGCCCCGATTGCGCCAGTTCTGGGGTCGCTGCGCCTTCAGAGGCGCCGGGCGACATTTCCCCCCAGCCGGTGATGCCATCGCAGCTAAGCGACACAAATAAATTATCTGACGCAGTGCGCACGCCACGACTGATTGCCAGTGGAAATCGCTTTTTCAGGTGCAGGGTCAGGTAGTTCGCTTGCATAGATCAGATGAGGCTTGTACAAAGTTAACGCCGCGGAATCTCATCACATTGTCGAGCCAGTCAATGCAAAATGTGACAAGTTATTGAGTTGCTCAGACAGTCTATGCACAATTACCGGGCATCCAATTCGCCAGACAAAAAATACGCAGATCAGGGTAGTTAATCACCATCGGCCAGCGCTTGATCCAGTCCGCGATGTAAATGGGTGATCAGTTTTTCATATTTACCAAAGGTAAAATATTCATTGGCACCACTGCGTATGCTCTTCTGGATCGCTTCGACCACCGCCCGGTCTTCCCTGGCGCCAGTATTATTGACAAACTCGAAGTCTCGTCTGGCATCTTCAATCGCCTGTTCGGAATCTACCTTGCCTCGATTAGTGAATGTCCACGCCCGCGTCAACGTTTTGTCAATGGCCACCGGTTCCAGTATCAATATATTGGTAAAGTGCGAAAGCACAGTGATCATTACGTTGGGGAACAGATGATAAACATAAGTCAGGCGGCCATCGACTCTCCGTTCTTCGGCAGGGGCACCGCGCAGTTTTTCGATACGACGGAAGGGAAAGGTAATCCGGCTGTTGTTGCCGAATGTTTCGAGTAGGGCCAGGTTGTCGAAGCCGAAGGGGTAAAAGGACTCCTTGTGCGTCGGTTTGATGTGGTAGCCCTCCAGAAAGCCTTCAGTAAATATTTTCCAGTTTGCTTCAACCACATACTCCTGTTCGTCGAATATGATCTGGCTGTCGTTGAGTATTTTCGGAACATCTTCTAATGCGTTCCAGCACCCGGGCACAGGATCCTGGACAACATAGATCAGGCCATCCTGCTCACGTACTTCCACCGGCACCAGCCCGTTACACGACTTGTCAAGGCCAGGGAAACCGGCTTCATGCGGCACATGGCTCAATTCTCCGTCAAGCTGGTAAGCCCATCCATGGTAAGGGCAGACAAAGGCTGAATTTCTGCCACTACCGGTGGCCACCTGCATGCCACGATGACGGCAGGCATTGCGGAACACCCGTACCTTAAGGTCCGTTCCACGCACGGCCACCAGTTGCGTACCGGCCGCCTCGCGCGCCAGGTAAGAACCCTTATCCGGTAACGCTGCAGATGGGCAAAAAACGCTTGGCCAACGCCACATTACCTGTTGTTTTTCACCCGCAAGCCTTTGCTGACAGAGGTAGTTTGATACCGGTTCACGCCAAACCTCGTCCGCCTCATCCGTGGTTTTGTTGCTGATATGTTGCAGAACGCGTTCTACAACGGCCTCGTCGTCGAGTATCGATGCCATCGATCTAGTCGGGTTGCATTAAATAAAATCTCATTGATTGTCTATTCTATAACAGCCTGATCGCCATATAGATAAGACATATCAGAGAGCCCAGCCATACTACAGTGCGTACATATATGAGATTAAACAGGTAACAGGGTATATAAACTATGCGCAGTAGCAACCAGAGGCTTGCCGCCTGGCTTAGCTCAACCTGTTGCACCAGCGCCAGAATGCCAAGTGCCAGGAAAGCGGGAAGACTTTCCTGAAAATTAATCCCGGCGCGTGACACGCGACCCTGCATTACGG
>JAHHOC010000230.1 GCA_018677115.1 Arenicella sp.
GCGTAATGCAGAGCCTGTTAGATGGGAATGAAGAACTCACCAAAGATCCACAACTGGCGCGCTGGAGTGAGATGATGGCGCAGGGGCCGAAACAGGCACAGCAGGCAGCTGCTGAAATCATAAAAGGCCTGGCCAATAACACATTACCCGAAGCAATCAGCGACCCGGCAAAAGCAGCTAAATTTGCCAAAGCTGTGTGGCAGGATTATCTGTCAACAGCAGAACGGTTCAATGATCCCGGTCGCTTCACCTCCCTGATCGGCTACGAATTCAGTTCGCAGCCAAAAGGTGACAACATGCACCGTGTGGTGGTATTCGCCGACGGTGCTGACAAGGCGGGGCAGATTTTGCCGTTCTCATCATTGATGAGCGCAGATCCTGAAGATCTGTGGCGCTTCCTGCACAACTATGAGCAAAAAACCGGTGGTTCAGTACTGGCGATTCCCCATAACCCCAACCTGTCCAATGGCCGTATGTTTGCATTGGTTGATTTTGAAGGCAGCGCTATCGATGCTGAGTATGCCGGCAAACGCAAACGCTGGGAGCCCCTGGTAGAGGCAACCCAGATAAAAGGTGACAGTGAAGCACACCCTTTCTTATCGCCCAATGATGAGTTCGCCGCATTCGGCAACAGTGGCTGGGAGGAAGCCAACCTGACCCTGCAAACTGCCAAAACAGACGAAATGCTGGGTGGAGAGTATGTTCGGGAAGGTTTAAAACGTGGACTAATGCTGAACAAGCAGACAGGGGTGAATCCCTTCAAATTCGGCCTGATCGGATCTACCGATTCTCACACTGCCCTGGCAACCGGTGCTGAAGACAACTTCTTCGGCAAGAACACGCCCATGGAGCCACGTGAGGGCCGTGTTTCACACATATTTAAAAAAAGCCCGATCGCACAAATAGCAGGTTGGCAATACCTGGCCGGTGGTTATGCAGCAGTGTGGGCTACGGAGAACACGCGCCGCGCATTGTTTGAAGCCATGCGTCGCAAAGAAGTCTATGCCACCACAGGCTCCAGAATTCGACTACGCTTTTTTGGCGGCTTCGAATTTACCGAGGAAATGCAGAGCGCTGCCAATATTGCACAACACGGCTATAAACTTGGAGTGCCTATGGGATCTGACCTGATTGCCAGCGGTAATAAATCTGCGCCAGGCTTTTTAGTGCATGCTTTAAAGGATCCTCAGGGTCGCAATTTGTCGCGGATTCAAATTATCAAGGGTTGGTTAGACGCAGAGGGCGATTTGCACGAGCAGATTTACGACATCGCCGAATCAGAAAACGAGGCAGGTAGCAGCGAATTATCGGCTTACTGGCTGGATGCGGATTTTGACAGTGGCCTGGATGCGTTCTATTACGCGCGCATTTTAGAGGTTCCCGGCATGCGCTGGCCGGCGTATGATGCCGAGCGCTTTGGTATCGAGATTCCTGAACAGGCGCAAAAGCTGGTGCGGGAACGGGCATATAGTTCGCCGATCTGGTATCAACCCTGAGCTGCTGGCAAAAAGCGCTTGTTTGGCTATAATCTCGCTCGCCCACGAGCGAATTTCGCTAACACACAGACCAAACATAAAGCATGAGCCCTACTCCCGGAAAACACCTTGGAAATAGAAGTTTTGGGCTGATTTTTGCAGCCATATTTTTGTTGATCGGCGCGTTTCCGCTGTTATTTGGCGGCACAGTTCGACTAATCCCGATATATATCGCCGCCGCGTTTGCCCTGGTAGCCCTGATTTACCCTCCCGCCCTAAAACCGCTCAATCTTGCCTGGGCTAAATTCGGCCAGCTTATGCATAAAATAGTGAACCCGATACTGATGGGCCTGATTTTTTTCCTGACCGTTGTCCCCACCGGACTGATTATGCGCCTGTTGGGCAAAGATCCTATGCGCCGCCGTATGGAACCCGGTATGGACAGTTATTGGATCAATCGAGATGACGCGATTGATAAAGAATTTTTCGACAATCAATTTTAATTCTGGAATTCTGACATGGAACTGCTTTTAGAACTTTGGCGCTTTATGAAAGCGCGCAAAAAATTTTGGCTGCTGCCAATCATTATTTTCTCACTATTGATCGGTGGTCTGGTAGTTTTTGCTGAAGGGTCCGCCCTGGCACCATTCATTTACACCCTGTTCTAAAAACTCCAGTCACAACTTAGCAATGGTTATTCTCGGTATATCCGCGTTCTATCATGATAGTGCTGCAGCGCTGATTGATGACGAGCGGATTGTCGCTGCCGCTCAGGAAGAACGATTTACACGCATTAAACACGATGCTTCCTTTCCCATTAATGCGGTTACTTACTGTTTACAGCAGGCCGGCCTTACCCTGGATCAAGTTGATAATGTGGTGTTTTTTGAAAAACCCTTTATCAAGTTTGAACGACTTCTTGAGACCTATGTTTCGTTTGCCCCGCGTGGCTTTGTTTCATTTAAGTCTGCTCTGCCATTGTGGGTCAAGGAGAAACTGTTCCAGAAAAAAATCCTGCGCGAAACCATGGATCACCTGGGAACCGACTTCGATTGGCAAACTAAGCTTAAGTTCTCCGAACACCACCTCAGTCACGCAGCCAGTGCATTCTATCCATCACCATTTGAGGAGGCACTGGTCCTGACACTGGACGGGGTTGGGGAGTGGGTAACCACGTCGCTGGCGATTGGCCGTGGCAACAAGCTGGAGATTGTTAAGGAAATTCATTTCCCTCACTCTCTCGGCCTGCTGTATTCCGCATTCACTTATTACACTGGCTTCCGGGTAAACTCCGGCGAGTACAAGGTAATGGGGCTGGCGCCCTATGGCGAGCCAAAGTACGCGGATTTGATACTGGAGAATTTGATAGACGTAAAGCAGGACGGCTCCTACCGACTCAACCAGCGTTACTTTAACTATTGCACCGGCCTCACGATGACCAATGCAAGGTTTGCCAAATTATTTGGCCGGCCGCCACGTAAACCGGAGCAGGAACTGGAGCAATTTCATATGGATATAGCGGCGTCAGTGCAGGCGGTCACCGAACAGATCGTGTTGAAACTGTGTACTTCGCTGGCATCTGAAACAGGCATCAAAAATATCTGCCTTGCTGGCGGCGTGGCACTCAACTGTGTGGCTAACGGCAAACTTCGTCGCTCAGGGCTGTTTGACAATATCTGGATTCAACCTGCTGCCGGTGATGCCGGTGGGGCACTGGGCGCTGCCCAAGCTGTAGCTCATCTTTATCATGGGATACCGCGTACAATTAAATCACACGATAATATGCAGGGTGCCTACCTGGGCTGCGAATTTGACGACCGCGAGATACAGGCGCGACTAGACCAATTGGGAGCAACCTATACCCTATTTCCAAGCGACGACGAGTTGATTGACGCGACAGCAAAATGTCTCGCTGACGGTAAGGTTGTGGGCTGGTTCCAGGGCCGCATGGAGTTCGGGCCACGCGCACTTGGCGGCCGCTCCATCCTCGGTGATCCCCGCTCACCGGCGATGCAGAAAAATTTGAACCTGAAAATTAAATACCGCGAGTCGTTCCGGCCTTTTGCGCCGTCAATATTGGCTGAGCATGTGGAACAGTGGTTTGATCTGCAAGGCGACAGCCCGTATATGCTACTGGTCGACTCAGTGAGTAAAGATAAACGCATCGCGATGACAGAACAACAAAGCGCATTGTTTGGCATCGACAAACTTAATATTCCCCGTTCACAGATCCCGGCAGTGACTCATGTTGATTATTCGGCCCGCATCCAGACCGTGCACGCCGAAACCAATCCCCGCTATCACGCTCTAATCAGCGCCTTTGAGCAATTGACCGACTGCCCTATCGTGGTGAATACAAGTTTCAATGTGCGCGGCGAACCGATAGTCGGCTCGCCTGAAGATGCATTTAATTGCTTTATGGGGACCGAAATGGACGTTTTGTCGATTGGCAATCTGCTACTGCACAAAGCCGATCAGGATCCGGCATTGAAGCGCGATTATAAAAACAAGTTTAAACTGGATTAACGGTCAAACACTAATGCGTGCCTGCATATAGCTGGCCGCTCGACCGCCTATTAACACCCGCTCTCCGTTAAGCTGGCAAAATACATCGCCACCACGCTGCGAAACCTGTCGGGCGGTGAGTGTCGTTTTGTGCAGCTCCCGGGCCCAGTAAGGTATTAATTTGGTAAATGCCGATCCGGTCACCGGATCCTCATTGATACCCACCTACGGAGCAAAGAACCGATTAACAAAATCATAGTCGGCTGAGCGGCTGGTAACAA
>JAHHOC010000240.1 GCA_018677115.1 Arenicella sp.
TTGTTCGCTAAAGCACAAACTACCCAGCAGAGAATCGCCAGTCTGATTGAAGATAAACAGTTCCGGCAGGCGATGACTGAAGGTTTTGCGGCGCTGTTTGCCGGTCGATATTCGTCTGCAAATTCAGCCTTTGCCAAAGCGCTGGAGGTGCGGCCGGATGATCCCATGGCGACCGTTGCGTTTCGTCAATCGCTGGCGTCAAACAAGACCTCTTCCCTGCAATCGCTGTTGAATCTTGCGGCCCGCCATGAAGCAAATGAACAGTGGCAGAATGCCCTGGATAGCTATCAGGTAGTATTGCAGCGGGACCCCAATATGGTGGCCGCTAAACTGGGCCAGATCCGCAGTCGCGCGCGCGCTCAACTGGACAGTGAACTGCGGAGTGTGCTTGCTGACCCGCTGGCATTGAGTAAAGTGGGGCAATCAACAAAGGCCGCCAAATTATTGATAGAAGCAAATGCTATTAATAATAAGGGTGCGCGGCTCAAGCAGCAGATTGCGGACCTGCAACAGGGCATGAAAGCGACTGAGGTCGACGTTAGGGTACAACTGAATTCCGACGGATTGACAGACGTGAGTTTACGCAAGGCCGGAGCAAGCCGAATATCGCTCGGAAAATTTGATATCAAAAAGCTAACCCTGAAACCAGGCCGCTATGTGTTAACAGGAGTACGGCTGGGATTCAGGGACGTCCGCCAGGAAATTGAACTACGGCCACAAAACTCATCTGTACAAAAGTTTTCAATCAGCTGTGACGAACCTGTTGGAGTGGCAACCAGTCCTCGCGACAATGACCAGACTTGATCAAATAGATAAAAACCGGGTTGTTTCGCCGACACCGTACCTGGCACCCGGTAAGCCGTTAGTAAGGACGGGCGTTCAGATTACTGCTGGACACTGGGTTTTGCTCGGTTTAGCAATACTGGCAATACTGTTTATATTGTTTATTTCATTCGCGCGCAGTGTGCAGATAGTTGCGCAAACCTCCGACCTCGAAAAGCCCGGTGAAATGCTGCCGGTTGTAGCAGACGTCGAAATAGAAAGCTGGATCAAATTGCCGGTGGGAAACCGTGTCATGGTGTTGCCCGGAAAACATCAGGTTGTAGTTTCTGCACAGGGATTTGCCATGCAGCGGGAGCAAATCGAGGTGGGTGGCGAGCGCTATCATCAATTTCCCATTGTGTTACAGCGGCTGCCGGGGGCACTAGATATCAACCTCAGCCCAGAGGTGGGCGCCAAGTTGTTGATCGATGGTCAGGAGTTCGCAGATTTGCCCGGGGTTGTTAAGGGTATTCCGGCTGGCCGTCATCAAATAACCATCGACGCTCCACTGTATCGCGCCACAAAGCGTGAACTTATAATCAGGGGTAAAGGCCTGACCCAATCGCTCTCGGTCACGTTGCAGCCGGCCTGGGCTGAGCTCAGTTTGAGCAGTGAACCCAGCGGCGCGATTATTTCGGTCGACGGTGTGGAGTCGGGCGCCACGCCGGCGACAATAAAAGTTGAAGAGGGTCTGCGCGCATTATCCCTGCGTGCCGATAAGTTCAAACCATTCGAACAGGAAATCGCCATAGTTGCATTGCAGGATGTGGTGGTTCCGGCGATTCAGCTGGAACCGGCGGACGGCATCCTCGAAATCAGCACGCAGCCGCCCGAAGCAGCAGTGATAGTAGAGGGGCAGTACCGCGGGATAAGCCCGATGTCGATTAAGCTGGCTCCCAATAAGCAACAAAAGGTGGATCTGTATAAAGGCGGGTACCGTGTTGAATCAATTGAAGTCACAGCATTGCCAGATCAGAAATTAACTGAGTCTGTTCAATTACAACAGGATCTAGCTAAAGTTGAATTCAGTGTGCAACCAGCAGATGCGCAAATTTATGTGGATGGCACGCCGCGGGGCAGAGGCAGCCAGACACTTATGCTGACTACTTTGCCGCATCAGATAAGTGTGCAAAAACCAGGCTATGTGAGTTACACGAATTCGATCATTCCAAGCAAGAGTAGCCGCCAGCTTGTCAGCGTGAATCTACTCACCAAGGAACAATACTATTGGGCTAATATTCCAGACACTTACCAGACTGTAGCAGGCCACAGCATGAAATTGTTCAAGGCACCGGGACTGGTCAAAATGGGCTCGTCAAGGCGCGAAGACGGCAGGCGTGCCAATGAAGTTGCCTATACCGCAAACTTGACCAGGCATTTTTACGTCAGTAAGCACGAGGTAACAAACAAGCAGTTCAGGGCATTTCAGCCCACCCACAATGCCGGCAATTACAAGAAAAAGAGTCTCGATGCAAATAAACATCCGGCGGTAAATGTCAGCTGGCAAAAAGCGGCACAATATTGTAACTGGCTGAGCGAGAGGGAGGGCCTCACACCTTTTTACCAGACCAAATCGGGTTTTGTGTCAGGGCAGAATCCTTCGGCAAACGGATACCGCCTGCTTACCGAAGTTGAATGGGCCTGGCTGGCGCGCAACAAGGGTAATGAAGTGCTGGTTTACCCCTGGGGCAATAGTCAGCGACCCGCGTCGAACCAGCCTGTAGGCAACTTCGCAGACGACAATGCCGCCTTTCTCCTGGCTTTCACTCTGAGCGGTTATGATGACGATTACCAGGCATCATCGCCGGTTGGCCGATTTCCGCCTAATCACCGTGGCTTGTATGATGTTGCTGGTAATGCATCCGAGTGGGTCAATGACTGGTACAGCGCAAAGGGAAATCTGGAGAATGGCGAGAGTGGCAAACTGGTCGATCCACTGGGACCTGAAATCGGCGAATTTCATGTGGTCAGGGGCGCCAGCTGGGCTAAGGGTCATTTGCCGCAGTTGCGACTTGCATACCGTGATTACGG
>JAHHOC010000252.1 GCA_018677115.1 Arenicella sp.
ACCATCAGGAAGCCCTGCTCACCGGCTTTGGTAAAGGCTTCACGGCTTACAATGCCGTCTTCCCGCCATTGCGGAATATGGGGGACAATGTCCTGCTCCAGAAACTTTCGATAGGCTTCACGGAACATTTGCTGTTCTTCAGTAAAATTTCTCATTATCTTTGTTCAGTCTGCTAACACGTGGCACTATTCTAGTTCTACCGCCTGCCAGTGCAATGGCAAAACGCATCAATAGAATAGACATTATTCATTATTATTGGCCATGATATAGACCAAAACGTGAATAACTGCTGATGACCCTGCCTGGCTGCAACCGAAACCTCAATTTAAAACAATCACAAACCTAAGGAATAAGTATGTTTGACACCACAACCCTTGAAAACAAAATCGCTTTCATTGCCGGCGGTACCAGTGGCATAAATCTTGGTATCGCCATTGGCCTCGCCCGTGTTGGCGCAAAAGTTGCAGTACTTGGCCGCAATGCGGAAAAGGCCGCGGCCGCGGCCGAGGCGATACGCACAGAAACCGGGGCTGAAGCGATCTTCCTCAGCGCCGATGTGCGTGATCCCGAACAGGTTGAAACTGCATTGCAGGAAACTGTAAAGCAGTGGGGCAAGATCGACATCCTGATTTCCGGCGCGGCAGGCAATTTCCCAGCTCCGGCATTGGGTATCAGCCCCAAGGGATTTAAAACGGTGGTTGATATTGACCTATTAGGCACTTATAACGTATTTCATGCTGGTTTTAACTACGTCAATAAGAATGCCTCAATGATCGCAATCACTGCACCACAGGCAGTCATGCCCATGCCATACCAGGCGCACGTGTGTGCGGCCAAGGCGGGCATCAATATGCTGGTAAAGTGCCTGGCGATGGAATGGGGGCCTGCCGGCATCAAAGTTAACGGCATCTCACCCGGCCCCATCGACGAAACCGAGGGCATGGATCGGCTGGCGCCCAATGAAGCCGCCCGGCAGGACTACCTGAATAAGACAGCCTCGCGACGCTTCGGTAACAAACAGGATATTGCCAATGCAGCGATTTATCTCAGCGCGGATATCGGCAGCTACGTGAACGGCACCATTCTCACCGTGGATGGCGGCACCGAATTGGGAGATGCCAGTGCCGATTGTCTCAGTGTGCCGGCTCGATGAACCTGTTCGGCCAAAGCATCGAAGACACACACACACTTATCACTGTCGAAAATTGAGGTGAATGGCATGTCGGAACCAGACCAAGAAACTTCAACTGATGATATTTCTGCAAACCAGACATTGATCCGTGATGCAGCCCTGCTGCAATTCAAGCTAATCGTGGACGGGCTGCGGGATTTTTTGCTGGTACCGGCATCGCTGGTGGCTGCGCTGATCAGTTTCCTGAGTAGCAGGGACGGCAAGCCAGGCCCGCAATTTTATCAGCTGGTTCAGTGGGGCAAGCAGAGCGAACACTGGATCGACCTGTTTGGCGCGCTGAAAAATGCGCCCGATGAAGTGATTGAACGGGAACTGCCGGTGGATGCCAGCCTTGACGATGTGGTTGCCTATGTTGAAGCCATTGTTGTCAAAGAGCATAAGGAAGGCACTGTATCGAAACAGGCAAAGCGGCATATTGAGAAGGCATTGTCCAAGGTCAGGGGCGAAACCCCCGCTGATGGAACTTGATTGAAGAACCAAACAGTCTGCCGTGAACGGCAACAACCTTCTGGTATTGCTGCCCTTACTCTGAATAGCGGGCGAAGCTGGTCTCCGTTTCCCACAGGGTAACAGCCACAATCGGGAAGCCAGCCTCTTTGGCTTGCTGAAAAATAAGCTTGGCGATGTTCTCGGCGGTAGGATTGTCCTGCATTAGATAAAATCTTTCTCCCTTCTGTTCCAGCGCTTCAATCAATGGGTCGCCTTCAGCCAACAACATCGTATGATCCAAAGTGTCGTCTATCCACCGTTTGATGGTATCCCTGACATCACCAAAGTCCATTACCATTCCCCTTTCATCAAGGTCCTTGCTGGCCAGCAGGATATCTACCTTTGCATTATGGCCATGCAGGTGCTGGCAAGGGCCAACGTAATTCAGCAGTCGGTGGCCGTAGCAAAACGTAACAGATTTGAGGATTTCGTACATTTCTTGATATTTATCAGTCATAAAGGCTAACTCACCCTGAAAAAATTGGATTCAGTTATGCCAAGCTGTTTCGTAAACAGTGTAAAAGCCCGAACGGCACAGTGTTTGTTAAGTTGGCTAGGAATGCAAGACAAACTCATTTAGTTCCGCTAGCGCTTTTTGTGACCCTTTTCTACTCAGAGCAGTGATTGGACGTTCCGTTACCTTTGGGACGTCTCCAAGCAAAATTTCATGCTTATTTGAAAATCAGGCATCAATAAACCCTTTGACCTCCTCGCATGTAATACATTGCCCACAGGCACTGGCGCTGTCATCATCTTCGTACTGAGGGTGACGGCAGTACCAACAGGCACTGCGCACAGGTTCCGGCAATTCATCCCAGATTTCCTTCTTTGTTTTACTCATGACCGGGAAGATGTATTCCGGTATAACCTCCGGTTCCAGGCAATAGACGCTACGAAATATGTTTTGTGCACGTTCCATGCGTTTTTGGAAATTAGTGCCACCAGCCTCAATATCTGTATTGGTCCGACCCATTGCAACTTGACGAATGTCTTTGCGAACCACACAGATATTGCCGGCAATAAAGGCACACACATCCATATCGAACGGAAAGCGCGATGCCTTCAGTGGCGCGAAGCCGCTGGTGTTAACGATACTGTCGGTGTAGGTGAATTCGCGTTGCGGATACTGGGCTCGATAGTACTCGCGAATTATAGTGACTGATGCCAATTCTGCCTTTGCACGATTCTCCCTGTTCTGCAGGAAGATATGGTGCACGACCAGCGGTCGCTGTTGATATTCCGGATCGCAAAACATCTTGTGTAATACGCCGGTGGAATCAATGCCACCTGAGAACATACAGAGAATTGTGTCGTTGTTCATAACCTAATTTGGGTCTTGGTAGTTTTGTTTAACTGCAGTGTCAGGGTGGTCGACTCTGTTGATATGGTCTAGTTCAGCCGCTGCTCAGCTTGCGAAAGCTGAATGCGGGTAAAATCGAAAAGCCAGACCTC
>JAHHOC010000285.1 GCA_018677115.1 Arenicella sp.
GGGCATCAATCTGTGAAGTTGTGTTGTTGACCACACTGCTGACTTCCTGGCTTATATCCATGGTGACCATCCCGCCAGTATTCACCCTGGGCGAAACGGTCAGCAGAATGCCGGTATTGCGGTACTCAATCTCGTTAACCGTAGGAGCATCCGGTGATATATTGCTGGTCGCCTGGCGTGTCGGTATGGGCACTTCATCACCAACCAGGATGCTGGCGGTCTGGTTATTCAGTACCATCAGCGAAGGAGAAGACAAAACCTTGAGCCGTGAATCGTCAGCCAGCGCATTAAGCGCAACACGCACTTCACCTGCACGCTCGATCAGATAACTGAAACCGGGTACAGAGTTTGCACCAATGCCGGCGGTATCGAAATCCAGGCGGGCAGATGTGTCCGAACTGGCACGCGAGCCCTGCAGAAACCACTCCAGTCCGTAACGAAGATCATCGGTCAGTGTAAGCTCCATGATGCGGGCCTCAACCAGGACCTGCAATGGTGTACTGTCCAGCTGCGCCATCGCCTTGCGGACAAGTTTATAGTAGTGTGGGCTACCAGAGACAATCAGGCTATTGGTGCTCTCATCCGCGATCACGCGGAAGTTGCTCCTGTTTTGTGTGGTTGGTGTAGCGGTTCCGCCCTCCGCAAAGGCATCCTCACTCAAATCCTCTGCCGAACTGTCTGCAAACATATTTCTCAATAGTTCAGCAAGATCGCTGGCACGACCATTTTGCACCCTGTAGACGAAAAACTTTTGCTCTGCACCGTCACCGACCCGATCCAGGCGACCAACCCAATCACCCATCATCTGCACATAATCCCGCTGTGCTGAAATCACCATAATCGAGTTGGACCGCTCAACCGCGACTATTCGCAACGCGCCGGCTAACTCCCGGTCAATGCCATTGCCGAACATCTCCAGCAACTCCTGCCGGATAGTCGCTGCATCTGCATTCTCTACCGGAAACATGCCGATTGACATTCCCTGCAGCCAGTTAATATCAAAACTGCGTGCCAGTGCCCTGACCTGTTTTAATTTTTGCGCAGGCCCACTGATGGCAAGCAAATTGCCACGCTCAATTACAGTGCTGGCAACCTGGTAGGCCCCGAGGATTTTGGCAAATTCACCTGCATCAATATAGCGCAGCGGGATAATATCCAGGTTGCCGCTGCCGAGATTCATGCTTTCCCGCGCGCCGCGGACTACCCGGTATCCTTCACCCTCCCTGATCAGCCGCGCGTTAACGCTGCTAAGTAACGCCTCAAGGGTAGGAATCAAGTCGCTTTTTCGCAGTCCTCCCTGATTGTTCAAATTTATCAGGCCATCTACATCCGCTGCTACGGCAAATTTCTCATTCAAATAATCACCAAGAATTATTTGTAGTACATCGCGCACCGGCGTATCTGCAAAACTCAGCACGATGTCACCATCACCGGCTATGACGTGTTTTTTTCCGCTGTTAGCGACAGAGGCCACAGCAGGTCGCACCACGGTCGGCCGACCTGTAAAAATCTGCGCTTTTGCCGGTGTGGCCACTGCTTCTATTTCTACTTCTGGGGATATCGCATTATCAGCGGAGGAAACCACGTACTCGCCTCGCGGCGTGGCGTTTTCGCGTTGCCACCCACTCTGTGTTGTCTGGCAAGCGGTCAGCATGCTAAGCGAAACCATCAGCCCGAGCCAAGCTGACCACTTTGCAGGGTACCTGATTTCAGAAAACAAAATTCTCAACCTGTTTTTCACTTTGCTTTAATTTTTAGCTTTTATTTTTGTAAGCGCAATATTGCAGCTGGCCGCTAAGCATACTCTAAGTTGGTCTGAGGTAAAATCCCGGCTGCGTCAGTCAGGTAGTTTTACTACTCCACGAATCTGCCTCGGTTGTAGTCGAAAGACAATAAATCAAATGAGATATTGCCCGTTCCCAGCGTCGCTGATAAGGTAGTTCGACGTAGTTTAGCGGAGTTAAAAGTTAACGATAATGAGGCTGTCATGAAACAGGCCCTTACCAAAGCGGTAATTGAGCGTCTTGAGAGCGAAGGCCATTTATCCTCTCTGCAGGTTGCGGAATTAGGCGCCAAAAAAAGCAGTTCTGGCCAGAATAACCTGAAATCGCTATTGGCCATGGGCATTGTTCCCGAGCGAGCTTTTGCATCGGCACTAAGCGCATTGCAACAGGTTGAGCTATTACAAAAACAGCAATACCCCTCGACCCTGGTTGCTGGAACCGAATCTCTCAGGGAATTTTTCATAGAGCATGAAGCGTTGCCTGTGAATCTGCATGGCGATTGCATGCATGTTGCAATGTCGGATCCTTCAGACCAGTTCATACTCAATGTCCTGCGCGCAAAACTCGGTTATGAAATCTTGCCCCTGGTAGCAGTCCGCAGCGAGCTGCTGGCGGCACTTAATGATCTCTACCCTAGCGCAACTCCAGCATCGGCGTCGCTGCATCACGCCGCAAACGAATCAGATGTTCCGCAAGACCTGCATAGCGATTCCGCACTGGTTCGCGATTTACACCGCTTACTGCAACGGGCAATCACTATGGGAGCTTCGGACATCCATTTTGAGCCCGTTGAACAAGCTCTTCGAGTCCGCTTCAGAGTTACCGGCACCTTACGAGAAATAGATAGTTTTCCTGCGCAGGTGGCGCCTCAGGTGATCGCACGCCTGAAACTAATGGCAAAACTGGATGTGACCGAGCGCAGACAGGCCCAGAATGGGCGTTTCAAGTTCCCTGCAGATGGGCGGATGATCGATTTGCGCGTTTCAACTCTCCCCCTGCACGATGGGGAGAGCATTGTTCTCAGACTTCTCGAATCAGCCCTGAGTCGCTCATCCCTGTCCGAGCTCGGGTTCAGGCAGTCAGTAACCAATAGGATCGAGCAGGTAATAAAACTCCGGCAGGGATTAGTCTTGATTACTGGCCCTACCGGATCCGGTAAAAGCACGACCCTGTATAGCCTGCTTAACCAACTCAATGATACAGATCAAAAATTAATCAGCATTGAAGATCCAGTTGAGTTGCAGATCGAAGGTATCAACCAGATCCAGATTGATGAGGATCACGGCATTGGTTTTGCACAGGCCCTGAAGTCAGTATTGCGGCAGGATCCGGACATCATAATGGTTGGCGAGATTCGCGATGCCGCAACTGCCAGGCTGGCAGCACAGGCAGCCCTTACCGGGCATCTGGTCTTGAGTACCCTGCACACACCGTCCGCCGCCGCGGCGGTTACTCGGCTACAAAATCTGGGGTTACAGGATTACCTTATTGCGGCCACATTAAAGGCAGTGGTGGCACAACGCCTGGTGCGTTGTCTGTGCACCGACTGTAGCGGGCAGAATCAGCAGTGCAGCAATTGCGATGGCACCGGCTATAGCGGCAGGACCATAATATGTGAATTTCTTCCACTGATCGATGCAACGGAGACTTCGCTGGATGAAAGCCAACTTGCCAAAAGACTTGCAGACGGAATTAGCCTGGCACAGGACGCCGACAGAATTGTCGATGCGGGGTTAAGCGATTATGCGGAGATTTACCGGGTACTGGGAAC
>JAHHOC010000307.1 GCA_018677115.1 Arenicella sp.
AGATAACCCTGCATACAGTCGCACGGGTGATCGTGCAGGGAAAGTTCCCACCTGACACAGTCATGCATGTGCAGTTGCATAATCGATCGGGTACAGCTCTATCACATAGCGTTGATCTATCTACGGATAACCCTGGTGAAGTAGTTCGTGATGCAACTCCGCGCCTCAATTTCCCTGCAGAAAGGGTAACTTTAAAATTCACTTCTGACCGATCGGGCGACAGCGAAGCGCCATCTTTCCTCAATATTTACAATATACATTTCGAGCTAGCGTATGTGCCGGATGTGTTTATCGGTCAGCAGCATCTGCGCAAATACTTTGATAGCGAAGGGTTTGATGCAGGTGATACCCCATTTATTAAATTGCACCCGGATACTGGCAGTGCGAGCCTGCAACTGACAAAATCTATTTTTCCAAGGCGCACCTTTGCCTACCTGGTCCTCTCATTGGTCATTGGTGTTGCAATCTTCCTGTTGGTGGGTAACTCGGCCTGGGCATCCATTCCAGCCTTTTATGACCTTAGTCTGGGCAATAAAATCTCCACAACCCGTGAATTTGATACCATCAACGGATTGCGCGGTTTGGCGGCAATTTTTGTAATTCTCAGTCACACCGCGCCGGGCTTTTACGGGTTGAAGCTCGGTGTTGGCCTGTTGTTTGTATTTAGTGGATTTTTACTATCGAAGCCATTTGTCAAAGATCCTGACAGAATTTTCAAGCGACAAAATATTCAGCGGTATCTGGTCAAGAGGTTGAAGCGGATTTTGCCAGTCTACTACCTGTACATCTTCATGATTTACGTGGTTACGTTTCAGTTCGACACAGCGTTACGACACTTTCTTTTTATCGAATCGGCGGGTCATCTGTGGCCGATGACGCAAATCTTCACCTTTTACATGCTGCTTCCCCTGGTGTTGCTGATCACGTCACTTGCTTTTAAGCTGCACAGATTATTGCCGATCATTCTGCTGGCTTTCGCAATTTATATCTGGATTGGTTATTTCATGGACTGGCGGCCCTATTACAATGGCCGTTTTTCGAATCCGTTCTTTTTGTATGCATTCCTGCTTGGTGTGCTGGGCTCCTATCTGCAGTACGATGGTCATAACGCCTGGGTGCAAATCCGTGATTTTATTTGCAGGCACAGTCAGGGCTTCGCAATCGTGGCTGGCCTGCTGACCGTGCTGACCGTTGCCTGGTCAGCGCCGGTTGCCCCTCCGGCGCTGATCAAGCCGTATATGGCCCAGTTCTATGTAAAATGCACTCTTAGTCTGCTTATCATACTGCTGGCATTGAATATCAAGGACACCTGGTACAACGCCATTGTGTCCAACCCATTATTTCGATCCGTCGGGGTTGTGGGATTCAGTTTTTATATCCTGCATGGCCTGGGTATGCAGATAGTGCTTAATTTCCAACAACAGTTTCTTGGTATAGCTGAACCCCTGGATCGATCCTGGATGTTTTTCCTGCTTGCCTTTATGGTTACTTACGTGATGGCGCTAATCTCGTATTCGTATGTAGAGAGACCTTTTTTCGGCTACAAGGAGCAGCCGGCAGCGGGGCAGGCCTAGGCTTTAAACCAGAATTCAATTTCCTCGGTAGCCACCCTGAACTCAGCGGCGTGCTCCACATTGGCAGGCACGTGGTACCATTCTCCGGCCTTGTGGCACTGTTGTTCTCCATTTATGGTCAATATCAGTTCGCCTCGGGTAATAACGCCGTGGTTATCAGTGCTATGACTGTGTGGCTCTATCGAAGTGCCAGCTGGATAAGAGGCGAACAGCACATCACAGTTTTCAGCAGATAATTTGCGGGCTTCAAAGCGCCCATCGAAGAGCGGCAAAGATTTTATTTTATCGGGGTATCTCGCAGGCATTTTGACTCAGTTAAGATGTGTCCAAACAGTGACGTATTCTACAATGGAAAGCAAAAATTGATAGTTAGCCCATTTTGGCAGATCTGCAGTGGATTGGTTGATGTTTGCGCACAAGCTATGATTAATGCCTGGTATTGTCATGAGCGTTGGCTGTTTTCGTTTATCGAACCGGGCGCACTAAACATCCATAGCAATAGTGTTTACGGAATGGACTCTACCAGGC
>JAHHOC010000317.1 GCA_018677115.1 Arenicella sp.
TCGGCGCGCGGAGTATTCGGCGGCCGCAATCTTCGCAAAGAGCTTTCATTTGTGCCCATCCGTGTGGCCGTCTCAGTGCTTTTGAGGGAGTTGGTGGCAATTGGTGTAAAAATTGATGCTGCACGTGGCTTGCCGGTTATTCACGCTAATTTTGTCGGCTACGACGAGCAGGCACATCGCCGTGGACCACAATCAAGATTTGCTCATTGGGGGCTGCGGGGTATTGATAAGACCATAGCCCGCATCTGGAAATCCGCACGACAATCCCAATACAGGGATTACGATGTGTGGATTTATTCTGATCATGGACAGCAAGCAACGCGCAGCTATCCGGTCGAGCAGGGCGAGTCAATTCATACCGCCGTGCACCGGGTGCTGACGGCTAATCTGGATGGCCCCAATGAGATGGTGTTACGTAAGGATACCAACGCGGCTGACGAAATCTATGGCAATCTGGAATCCCAGAATATTCACTTGCTTGGCAGCCGCGGATTATCTTCCTGGTTCCGCAGAATCACCGGGCCCCGGTCAAACGAGCGACTTGTCGATACCGAAGTTGCAGCCATGGGGCCGTTGGGTTTTATATACGTCGACCTCGAGATTGATCCGGCTGTGCACGCCAGCATTGCACAGCAGCTGGTCAGTGATGCGCGTGTACCGATGGTGCTGCGTGCCTGTGAGAACAGTGAATCAGGCGGCATACAGGCCCGGGTCTGGACTGATGACGGTGAATTTCTATTGCCACAGGACAAAATAGCCGTACTGGGTGAAGACCACCCGTTTTTAGACGATGCCTGTGATGACCTGATCGCATTGTGTCACCATCCTTACGTGGGTTCATGGGTGATCAGCGGCTGGCGCCCGGGGAAGCCCAGCATCAGCTTTCGTATTGAAAATGGAGCGCATGCAGGCCCCGGGGAAGCTGAAACACATGCCTTTGCGTTGTTGCCAGGGGATACACCACTAGCCGACCTGCATGGCAATTATCTTCGATTCGCAAATTTGCGTAGTGCCGCACTTAGCCTGCTCGGTGAACCAGACTCAACTGAAGAGATTGGCCCCGGTCCGTTTCGCCAGGAGCGACCCCGCTTTGCGATTGCAGCGACTAAGTCCGGGCAGGAGCGCGGCAGGAGAAGGCTCAGGTTGATGACCTATAACATTCACGGCTGCGTGGGGATGGATGGGAAATTATCCGTCGAACGAACTGCGCGGGTGATCGCGCAGTACCAGCCTGACGTGGTTGCCCTGCAGGAGCTGGATGTGCGAGAGGAAACCCACCAAGCCAATTTGATTGCCGAAGAATTGGCAATGCAGATCCATTTCCATCCGTTAAAGCAGATTGAGCAGGGGCGGTTTGGCAACGCCATACTGACGCACTTTCCATTGCATTTCGTGAAAGCTGAGCAGCTGTTACCCCCGGTGAGCCTACGGCAGAAAATTGGCGGTGCTCCGTTCAACGAACCGCGCGGGGCCTTATGGGCACAATTAGAGGTCGATGGGCTGACTGTCAACATCATAACCACTCATCTCGGCTTAACTGCCAAGGAGCGGCGCGCACAGGCTGACATCCTGTTAAGCGATGAATGGTTGACGGGCCCGGAATGCCGCGAGCCGGTTATTGTATGTGGTGATTTCAATGCTGTTGCTACGCAGCCGGTTTATAAGCGGATGACGGAGGTTCTAAACGATGTGCAGACGCAACTACAAGGGCATGTGCCGATGAGAACGTTTGCCGGTCGCTACCCGACGGTGCGTATAGATCACGTGTTTGTTGATTCCCAGACCGCGGTTATAAAGGTTGATGTGCCGAGGACCAGCCTGACCAAGGTTGCGTCAGACCATCTGCCATTGATTGTTGATCTGGATTTGTCAGCTGTTGCCGGTTAATAAGAAACGGCAGATCAATGTGAAAAAAGTACTGGGATAGTAGAGTTTTTGATTAAGTGAGCCGTCATGCCGCCCATCACCAGCTCGCGCAAACGGGTGTGACCGTAGCCGCCGATAACTATTAAGTCCACGTTGTGCTCGCTGGCATATGACCGCAACATTGTTATTTCCTCGTGGTGATGTGGAGCATGCTCGATGATTACCTCGGTATTGATACCCTTGCTGGTCAGGTAAGCTTCGAGATCCGGAGTGGTGTTTTGCTCTTCGCTGAACATTTTGTCTTTGAGGATATCAAGCACTATCACCTTATCGGCATGTCCCATAATCGGCAGCGCATCGGCTGCGGCACGCATCGCCTCGGATGAGGAGTTCCAACCCAGTAGTACAGTTTTACCGAGTTCGTCTGCATCCCAATTCGCCGGTATCATCACAACCGGCCGCTTGCTCTGTAGAATCAGGTGATTGAGGAAAGTTTCGTCGCCAAGATAGGTGGCTAATTCGCTGTTGGGCTGGTCTATAAAAATGACGTCGGTACAAATCATCTGCCGAATTGGATTTTGCGACTGGAACACGGTCTTCCAGTGCGTTTCACAATCATATTGCTTACTGATTTTTTCAAACTCGGACTTGGCCTTTTCCTCGCGACGATCCTGGTCAACCAATAGCTCATCGGTAAGATCGAGCGGTGAAGACCCGGCCCATCGCACAATCTCCACAGTATCCAGCTTGGCATAAACCGCGGTTAATGTAGCTTTATGGTGAACCGCAAATTTGGCTGCGGCGTGCAGCGCATGGGCTCTTTTATCGAGCGCATTCACGCAAACAGAAACTTGATTAATCATAGTTATTACCTCAGCTGTCGATGCTCAACCTTTATGAACCGTCGAATTTAAATAGTAACCAGCAGGTTACCCCCAGCTTTGATTCAGATCAAGTTAGGGATGGATTGGAAAAACCACACAGTGGTTGTCGATGACTAGTTATTTGACATGGATCAAGTCACATCCTGATGCCATTCATTAGTCTTGAAGTATGAGGAATATTCTGATCATTCAGGGCCATCCAGACGCAAAGCAGACGCATTTCTGTCATGCGATCGCGGAGAAATATGCTTCTGCAGCGCACAGTGCATCGCATGCGATACAGCAAATCACGGTGGCAGAACTCGATTTCCCGATTCTGCGAACCCAGCAGGATTTTGACCAGGGAGAGCCCTGTGATGACATCAAACATGCGCAGGCGCAAATTAAGTGGGCCGATCATGTGCTGGTGATATATCCGCTTTGGTTGGGTGATATGCCGGCGCTGTTAAAGGGTTTTTTTGAACAGGCTTTCAGACCGGGCTTTGCGCTTGAACAGACCGAGGGCGGTAAATCATTTACCAAATTGCTGGCTGGCAAAAGCGCAAGAATTGTGGTTACCATGGGGATGCCGGCGTTCGTGTACCGTTGGTTTTTCAAAGCACATACGGTGAAAAACCTTAAGCGGAATATTTTGACGTTTTGTGGATTTAGCCCGGTCAATACGACACTGATCGGAAGTGTGTATGCGGGTAATGACGATGCACTGTATGATGCTTTATCAAACATTGCTCACTTGGGCCGCATTGCTAAATGAGTTGTACTATATCCGTTGAAGTAAAATGAAGATTAACAAGCTAACCGCAACATGGGGGAACTATTCCCCGGGAGTAAACCATGAACAGTTTTAGGATGCTATCTGTATTGTTGCTAACAGCAATATTGAGCGCTTGCGACCAGCAGTCGATCGCAAGCCGGGGTTTCTCATTGCCCGATGGGGATGCAGAGAGCGGTCAACTGGTATTTGTTGAGATGCAATGCATTCAGTGTCATACGCTTGCAGGAACCGACCTGTCGGCGCAGGAGTGGAGGCTTGACCAGGGAATGCGTTACCTGACGGTTGAGCTCGGAGGTGAAACTACTAAAGTGCAGACTTATGCTGACCTGATTACTTCCATAATCAATCCCTCGCACCGAATCGCCGAGGGTTATCCGCTTGACCAGGTCGCTGAAGGCGGAGAATCGAAGATGGCTAATTACAACGATATATTAACCATAAGGGAACTGGTCGATCTGGTGACCTTTTTAAAATCACAGTACAAACTGCAAAGTGTGCCACTGACTATTTACCCCTACTATATTTACCCTGGTTGAGGGCAATCACTGCATTGTCGACGTCGGCGGGACGTGTCCAGAAAACAGCAGCAATTTGTGCCAGGAAGTATCTGCCGAGGTCGGTGATCAGGAAGCCTTTGAGGCTTTCAACTATCAGCTTTTCTTCTGCTAATTTATTCACTGCTGCTTTGGCATAACTAAAATATTCCGCCAATGACATGCTGTGGCGCGTATCGATGTAGCGGCCAATGGAATGCGACAGGTCAACTTCGGATTCTCTGAACACCTGACGCGATACGGCCAGGCAGAGCCTTTCATGATCGGAGAGAATGGTGCCACTCTTGATAGGCAGGGAGTCCTGCTCGATAAATGACTGATACTTGTTGATATTTTGTGTATTCGTCAGAATTGCCGTGTCAAATTTGCTTGTGGCGCTCAATCCGACACCAATGATGTCGACATTACCCTGCGCCCGCACCAATTTGTCATTGTCTGCTGACTGGGTCACTTGTTGCATGGCTATCCGGTTTGCGCCTTTTTCCAGGTTTGTGTATTGATCCATGCCCAAATGCCGGTATCCAGCGTCCAGCAGTATTTCATCAGCAATATGCATTATCTTGAATTTGCGCCCCAGACATGAGCTGGACTGCAATTCAACAGAATTGTAATCAGGTTCGGGGTACTGGCTGAACCACCAGTTATGGGCGGAGATATTGTGCACTCCTGTTGAGACCACACATTCCAGCATGGAAATATAATCCTGTAAATGAGTGTAGGTGTGCGGCCAGAATTCAACCGATACCGTATTTAACTCGTTCATTGCCGTTGCGATGCATTCTTCAACCTTTGCTAAAAATCCATCGTTCTTTTTACCCGGGTAATGGGTTTTGGCCGGTGGAGGAATTGCATACACCAGCTGCGTGACGCCTGCACGGGCAAGCTGCTGTAAACAGTCCGGCGTGCATTGGTGTGCATTTATCGTAAAACTTATGTTGGTATTGGTCGGCACATCAAGGTGAAATTGTTTGGTTACTTCATCCAGAACGTCTTCCAGCTGACCGGTTGCCAGCAAGTGACAGTTTGCCCCGGTGAGGACAATTTCGTTCAGCAGCCGCTCATCAGTAAAATACTGACCGCGCATGACAATTTCTTTGGTCAGTGAATTGATATACCTGGCGATGTTCTCATCATTCAAAGATGCCTCGCCGGTAGTCGATGTAAATCCCGGAAAATACATGTAAAGCGATAGGTTTTTGGGTAACAGCGCGGTATTTGACAACCCGGCGTGGTGCGCATAGTCCTCCGCTCCGAAATTCTTTTTGAATTCCAGTTCCTCAGAGTAACCTGGCTGTGGCTCAGTAGGGCCGTAATATTTTTCGAATATGCTGAGTCCCAAACTCATGCCGCTTTTAGTAAAACCAATCATTTCAAATCACGGCAATCATACTTAAATGGGGGGTTGCCAAGTTGACCCAGATCAAATCCTCTAGGCAAAAAGCATAGTATTGTTTTGGCTATCTAATTTACCTGAGTGGAGTGCGGAAACATGCAACAGACAGAAGATGTAAAACAGAAGTACCATGAACTTATCGATGCATTAAAGACCCAACGCGATGAATTGGGATTGAAAATGCACTTGGCAAGTATGGAAGTACAAGATGAGTGGCGAGTCATGGAAGATAAGTGGCAACACCTGCAATCCAAAATGGGCCAGATTGAAAAAGAGATAGGTGGCTCAAGCAAAGAAGTTGGCAAGGTGGTGCACGAGCTGGGTGAAGAGCTTAAAGAGAGTTATCGGCGTATTCGAAAATTGCTTTAGGTCGTCTATCCAAGGTACCTAGCAATAGCTGTTATTATTTGCCAGTGGAAATTAACTCGATACATGACCTGATCCTGTGGGCGCAGAAATATCATCAACAGCTTGAGCGATACTATGCGACTGCGGCCAGTAAAGCGGATGAGAAACTAATTCATGAGTTGCTGGATTATTTCAAATCTCACCAGCAGCGACTGGCGGACACCTATGAGCGGGTACTGGACAGTGAGGATAAAACCGTGCTCAATAGCTGGTGCCGCGATTACTCCAGTGCGCAGCCGCAATTCATCGAAGATATGAACCTGGATGGATTAAGTATGCAGCAGATCGTAGATAAAGTGGTCGATGCCCACCAGTATCTTATCGATTTATATTATGAGTTGGCCAGCAAAGCGAATACGTTCGGTGATCTGGATCTGTTCAATTCGCTGTTGGAACTGGAGGAGAATGATCTAATGCAGGAAAAAATCGGCGCCCAGAGCTTCTCAGAGCTTTTATGAGCTATCAGCCACATTTGCCCCGGGATGATTGACATGCGACTCAAGTACAACGCCAGCCGATCAGCGATTGGGTGGCGTAGGTATGTGCTGGTTGCTGTTCTAACACTTGTTGCGGGTATGCCCGCCAGCATAAATGCGGATCAAGTTAATGCGCGCGACATTATCAAAGGCGCGATGGACAACTGGCGAGGTGTGAGCTCCTACAGCGAAATGACCATGACCATACATCGCCCTGAGTGGACCCGCGCCATGTCGATGCGCGCCTGGACCGAAGGTGAAAAGAAATCGCTGGTGCGGGTAACCGAGCCGATCAAGGATGCGGGCAATTCGACCTTGATCGACGATAAGCAAATGTGGAGTTATGCACCCAAAATCAACCGGGTTATAAAAGTGCCTTCATCAATGATGAGCCAGAGCTGGATGGGCAGCGATTTTTCCAACAAGGATATCAGTCGTTCAACCGAAATCCTCGATAGCTACGATCATAGCCTCACTGCGGTCGAGCAACGTGATGGTCATGATGTGTATACCGTTACCTCGATACCGCATGAGGAGGCACCGGTTGTATGGGGTAAAGAGGTGTTGCAGATACGCGATGACTACGTTCTGCTGGAACAGCAATACTGGGATCAGGACGGCGAGTTGGTCAAGATCATGAAGACCGGTGACATCGCTGAGATGGATGGGCGCATGTTTGCCACAACCCTGCGTATGTATGAGGTTGAGACTCCCGATGAATGGACTGAAGTGGTTCATCATACGGTGGAGTTTGACGTTAAGCTGCCAAGTAATATTTTCACCCTGTCGAACCTGCGCAACCCGCGTCAATGAATACCACATTAATCCTGGCCTGGCGCAATCTGTGGCGCCATCAGCGCCGTACATGGTTAACAGTCGGGGCGATGGTATTTTCCAACATCTTGCTGGTTTTCATGATTACACTGCAATTCGGCAGTTACGACATGATGATTGAGAATAGCCTGAAGGCATACTCAGGACATGTTCAGGTGGCCGCACAGGGCTACAATGAACAAACAAAAATGCGCTTGGCGCTGGATAATATAACAGGCAAATCAGAGCAGATTCGGCAAGCAAACCCAAAATTGTCAGTTGCTGCAAGGAGCATGGCCTTTGTGCTGGCGTCCAGTGAAACACGTAGTTTTGGCCTTCAGGTTGCGGGAGTCGAGGTAGAGCATGAGACCGCGGTTTCAAGCATTCCGGGGCTGGTGAAAAGTGGTCGTTACCTGATTGATGGTAATGCAGGTGAAATTGTTATTGGTCGTGTGTTGGCGCGCAATCTGCAAAGCGAAGTTGGCGATGAGATCACTCTGCTGGGCAGCGGCTATGACGGTTCTTTTGCTGCTGCCGTGGTTAAGGTTGTTGGCATCTTCGAATCTGGCATCAGTGAGATTGACCGCAGTCTGGCGCAATTGAACCTGGATGAGTTCCAGACCCTTTTCGCAATGGGGGATCGTGGCCATACGATTATCGTCAATGCGCCCGATATAAGTGAAACTCAGCACTACCAAAACTTACTTGAAGGCACGTTGAATGCCAATGGCACAACACTCAATGACTTGGAAATACTCAACTGGGAGCAACTCAATCCAGGGTTAAGACAGGCAATTCAATCAGATATGGCAAGCGCCTGGTTTATGTATGCAGTGCTGATTGTGCTGGTTGCGTTCAGTGTGCTGAATACACAATTGATGTCGGTGCTGGAACGCACCCGTGAGTTTGGAATAATGACCGCGATTGGCCTGCGCCCGGGGAAACTGGGGCGACTTGTGCTGTTAGAAACCACGGTGATGGCGACCCTGGGATTTGTCATAGGTTGTCTACTGGGCGCAGCGGTGGCAGTTTATTTC
>JAHHOC010000330.1 GCA_018677115.1 Arenicella sp.
GCCATAGACAGTGTGCTTGATGGCGTGATTGCCAGATCACTGAACACGATGAATTATATTTTCACTCTGGTCATGTTTGTGGTTGCGGTATTTTATGCGCTGGCCTGTTTGTATGACGAGCGGCAGGACGATAGCGTTTTGTTCTGGCGTTCACTGCCGGTTTCCGACACTCTAACCGTCACCTCCAAATTGTTGATCGCGATACTGGTTGTGCCACTGCTTATTGTTGTTTCGCAGGCCGTGCTGGCGGTGATATTTTTTGCCGGTGACAGTTTCACCTACCTGTCGGATTATTATTCAAGCTCATTAGCCTTGCTGGCGAAAATGATCCTGTGGTCGTTATTGCCGTCAGCCGCATGGTGTATCCTCTGCTCCGCGGTTGCCCGCAAAAACCCGTTCCTGCTGGCCTTTCTGGCACCACTGATTCTGATTCTGGTAGATAAGCTGTTTCTTAATGGCGTGCTGAGCCAGACATTTATTATTAACCGGTTCTGGGGCGTGAGCAGCTACACTACCGGGCCATTAATATCCGGACTGGTATTCAGTGCGGTCTGCATATGGGTGGCGATTTTCAAACGCAGCCAGCGGGTTTGATACGCATGGTGCGCTCGCCCGTTTTCTGTGCGTTGCGGGTCGACTGCAACTTAACCGCAGGTGGCTGTTGGTGAGCGGCAGTTATCACATTTTGTATTGGCGCAATATCCCTTCAATGGTGAAGGGCAAAGTCGGGCGAAAACGCGTCAGGCGAGCCCTCCCTGGTCGATTTATGGAAGCCATTGATGCGGCCGCCATGCGTTCAGGGGATAGTGGGTCAGATGACTACCTGCAACACTGGAAACCGTCACAATCATTTGCTATTGAGGGTGATGCCGAACAGTGCCTGGACAAGGTTGTGGCAGACCTGGAGCAGGAATTTCCGCGCGAGCGCCTGCTGGCGATGATCAAGAATGGGGGCTGGACAGCAGAACAATAAGCGACGTTGACGTAGTCGCAACCTGAAAGCGAAGTGGTTCAGCGGGTGAATAGCGGCAGCTGTACTGCTGTTACCGAAATCTCATCAGGTCAAAATATATTCTTTGCCCGTTATACTGGGGTTTTGTTGTAGCATTACCTGCCAAGTTCATATTAAATTCTTAGAAATCAATAATCATCCGTCTTGTGGCGGTGCGCACGTTTAGACTGACGCTGGCGCCAACAATCATTTCAGGTGGGTTCATTGGAGCGAAAAAACATGATAACTCTTCACCATCTGCGCATCGGGCGCTCGATATTTACCGTGTGGCTGCTGGAAGAAGTGGGTGTTGAGTATCAATTGCGCGTCTATCAACGAAATCCTGAAACCATGCGTGCGCCACCGGAGCTAAAACAGGTGCATCCGCTTGGTAAGTCGCCAGTGATCGAGGATGAAGGCCTGCTACTCAGTGAATCGGTAGCGATAACCAGCTACGTTTTACAAAAATATGATGCAGACAATGAATTCAGCCCATCACCTGATTCGTTACAGGAGTGGGCGCATTATATGCAGTGGCTGGTGTATCCCGAAGCATCCGTGTTCGCACCTTTATTGCTGAAGATGCTGACTCTGAGGAGTGGCGAGGAACATTCTGTGATCAGCCCGTTCAGTGATGGCGAAATAGAACTCCACTTTAACCATATTGCCGCACAACTTGGCCAGCGCTCATTCATCCTCGGTGAGCGCTTAACGGGAGCAGATTTTGGAATTACTTACGTGATCTCAATGGCTGAGCGTCTTGGCCTGTTGGGTAATTATCCTACCCTTGCTGCCTATCTGCAAAATATGCGGGCTCGCGACGCTTTTCAGCGCGCTGTCGCCAATGCGGTTGAGTAGGCTCTGCGGACGCTGGAAGGAATAATTGCAGACCGACATGCAGACCATCTCCTGGCTGGCGCTGGCGTGGTGTTTAATCCCGCTGCTGCTGGTGGCAGTGGTGTATTGGCGTTGGTTCGGGGATGTAACTGAATTAGCCATTGCCAGTACCCGTATGGTTCTGCAACTGGTGCTGGTTGGCTACTTACTGGTTGTAATTTTTGCAGAACCCTCGATAACCGTATCGCTGGCGGTAATGTTGGTGATGTTTATCGCTGCCAGCTGGATATCGATACGCCCGGTCAGGCAGTACCAGTACCATAACATCATAAAACCTGCTGCCATTGCATTGTTACTTTCGGTAGCCTTGCATCTATCAATCTCGGTTATGCTGGTGTTGCAACTGGATACCTGGTACGAGCCGCGCGTGTTGATTCCCCTCGCGGGTATGTATTTTGCAAACACCATGACTTCGATCAGCCTCACGGCGGAACGTTTTTTCAGCGAACACGAAAGCCATGGTAACTTTCAGCGGGCAAAAAGGAATGCTTTTAAAACAGCCATGATCCCGCAGATAAACGGCCTGTTAGCGGTTGGCCTGGTGGCGCTGCCGGGGATGATGACGGGGCAGATTCTGTCGGGAGTGTCGCCGCTGATCGCAGTACGCTACCAGATAATGATTATGGCGATGATTCTGGGTACAGCTGGTGTCGGCAGCGTATTATTTCTCTGGCAAATAAGCCTCCAGAAGCTGAGAGGCAGGCACAAAGAAGTATCATAATTGCGCTGTTTTCCTGTTTCAGAAACTATAATTGACACGGTAAAATAGCGGTTGCTGACTGCATTTGCATTGTGTTGCTCGCAAATAGTCAGCGTTTTCCACCTTTTTAATTCAATCAGGATCTATCGGGGAATGATGTTAACAAGAAAGCATGTTACGCACTTGCGGAGTATTGTCGTTGGACTGACAGTGTATTGTCTGTTGAGCGGCACCACTGCAGCACAGGAGGATTACACGGAAATTTTGAACACATCGCAGCGGTTTGGTGATTGGTTTCTGAATTGCGAGACTGTAAAGGGGCAGGAAAAATCCTGTGTCATGACTCAGAAGCTATTCGTCGAGGGTCAAGAGCTTATGCAAGCTAATTTTGCCAAGATCGATAAAGACACGCAGATGACGCTGATTTTCCCGCTGGGCATTTTCCTGCCGGAGGGCGTGGAACTGGAGATCGTCGATCACCTGACAAAAAAGTATCCGATTAACTTCTGTTCTTCATCCGGCTGTTTTGTTAATCAGGTACTTGAGCCGGAAACTGTGCAGTTGCTGCGGCAGAAAGAAAAAGCCAATATAAAGATTTACACGCGCTCAGACCAACCGGCAGAGATCCCGTTCTCAATTAGCGGATTTCTGGATGCGCATCGCAAGCTGTAACGGGCTTGAAGTAGCACGGCCCATAGGATCGCCAAGACCTTAACGCTGGTGCACCGTTGCCAGTATTGTCAGTGAATGGTTATAACTATGTGGTCCCTGCTTTTGGTTGAGACCAGGCACTCCCCAGCAAAACCTAAATAATGACTGCGCGCAGACATCCCAAATTCATCATCATTCCTTTTTTGATCAAAGTGATGACCGTGCTGATCACACTGACCTGTCGTATCCGCTGGCACAACCGTGAGATTTACCAGCAGCTACTCGCTGACGAAAAACCATTCGTCATTGCCACCTGGCACAATTGCTCAACCATCGCCGCCTGGGCGCTGAAGAACAGTGGCATCACCGTCATGGTCAGCGATAGTCGCGATGGTGAATATGTGTCGCGGCTGGCAAAACATTTCGGTATCAAATCAATGCGTGGCTCCAGTTCGCGCGGGGCAAAAAAGGCCATCCGCACCGGGCTTCAACTGTTGCGCAATAATAAGCCAATCGCTATCACACCGGACGGTCCGCGGGGACCGCGCTACAAGGTGCAAAGCGGCGTATTGTGGTTTGCTGCCGCTGGCAATGCGCCGATCATCCCCCTGCACATGGAGTCCAGCCGGCAGTGGGTGCTGAAAAGCTGGGATGGCCATGTTTTCCCTAAACCGTTCTCAACCATTCACATCAGTTTCGGCGAGCCGGTAATGATTACACGGGATGACCTCGAAGTAGATGCGGATCGCGCCGCTAATCGCCTGCAACAGGCAATGCTGGGCAATGTCAGCTTGATTGAACAGGCAATCGCCGGCTAAACAGCGGCCTCACACAGCCAAAATCACCCGGCCGGGTGATGATTTTTGATTCTAGTGGTTCTAGCATTGATCATCCAATATTGATGATTCGGTGAATATTATGAACTGGGAAGCAATTGGAGCAATAGGCGAGGTGATTGGTGCATTAGCGGTTGTGGTCACCTTATTGTATTTTGCCAGCCAATCAAAACTTAACACCTTGGCGATTAACCGTGCCGCGGTGCAGGCTACACTCCGGGGCCGCGGTGAATCAACCCGGTTTTTGGCCGGTGATGCTGAAATTAGTGCATTAATGTGGCGGGGCGCTGAGCAACCTCACAGCCTGGACGAAACTGAATGGCAGCGGTTTTTTCTTATTTGTGCCTCTATAATCCGG
>JAHHOC010000369.1 GCA_018677115.1 Arenicella sp.
GCCTCTGCCAATTCACAGTCGATCAGCTGAATTGCCGGCATCAGACTGAATTCCCTGGCCTTGTTACTCTTGGAAATATTCGTCAGGTGCTCCTGACTGGTTTCCGGAACATCCACCACCATATCGCCCTGAATCTGTGTACGGCAAGCCAGCCGCATGCCGCGGAAGCGGGCAATCCGGGTCACCATTCGCTGTTCGAGATCGGTTAGCGGAGAAACTGAATCAGGCGAACATTCCACGCCGTGTTTAGGGTGCGAGCCCTCGATAATTTTCACCCAGCACTGGCGGCAATTTCCCTGACCACCGCAGAGCGAACGAATCGCCACCCCGGCATCATGTGCTGCAGCAAGAATAGTGGTGCCGTGTTCAGTTTGCCTGGAGAGACCCGACGGCACAAAAACGACTTTGTTGGTGGCTGGCGCAGACATTGCTAATCGTCGCAGTTGTTCCACGTTTCGCATTGCGCTTCATGCTGTGGAATTTCGTAGTAAGCGCCCTTTTCGGCGGTAAATATATGACCTTTATTGGGTAGCTCAGTGCTGTCGTCCATGCTGCCGCCGGTAACACTCATATAATCATTCTCATCGTTGCGCCAGAACAGCTGCGAACCGCAGGTTGGGCAAAAACCGTATCGGGATCGATCATTGACGTAATACCATTTTGGTTCGCCGCTAATTTCGATCTGGTCCAGCGGTACTTGAGACGCAGCCATAAAATGCCCGGTGATATTGCGACACTGACGACAGTGGCAGTACCAGATAGGTTGTACCGCGCGGGCTTTATAGCTTATTGCACCACACGTGCAGGATCCGGACCGCGCTTTGTGCGACTCGGACATGTCAGCTAGGCGCGTCTTCGACGACTACGCCGGGCGCTTCGGTTACCACCTGCAGCCTCGCCCTCTTTAGGCGGCTCACGGTAGTGGCTGATCCAGTTTTCACAGTTGCTGTCGTTGCCCGCCAGAACGTCCGCAGCGTGCACTGATTTAACCAGGCCTTCATGCAACGGATTAACAATAGCCGACGTCATCCCCGAGGCAATTGCCATCGGCAGGAAGGCATTATTTATACCGTGACGACTGGGGATGCCGAAGCTGATGTTGGATGCACCGCAGGTAGTGTTGACCTTGAGCTCCTCACGCAGGCGTCGGACCAATTGAAACACCTGCTGACCAGCCTGGCCGATCGCGCCGATCGGCATGACCAGCGGGTCAACCACCACATCTTGTGGCTTAATGCCATAGTCCTGTGCGCGTTCCACGATACGCTTGGCGATCTCAAATCGCACATCAGGGTCTTCCGAAATACCGGTTTCATCGTTCGAAATGGCGACCACCGCCGCATCATATTTTTTTACCAAGGGTAAAACCCGCTCCATGACTTCTTCTTCGGCAGTGGTTGAATTAACCAGCGGCCTGCCTTGGTAGACCGCCAGCCCGGCTTCCAAGGCTTCGATAATAGACGAGTCTATGCACAGCGGAACATCTACCACCGCCTGCACCCGACGGATAGCCTCAGCCAGAATAGCCGGTTCATCGGCCAGCGGTATCCCGGCATTGACGTCAAGCATCTGCGCACCGGCCTGCACCTGGGCAATGGCATCGGCTTCCACCCTGCTGTAATCGCCCTGTTTCATTTCAGCCGCCAGAATCTTGCGGCCGGTGGGATTGATTCGTTCACCGATCATGGTGAACGGCCTGTCAAAACCGATGACAACTTCTTTTTGCGGTGATGAGATTAACGTATGTGTCATTTTCTGGATTTACCTAATTAAAGTTTATAAATCTGCTCTATCAAGCACTTTGTTGCGATTCGATTTGCTCCGGCGCCCAGGGTGTGCGGTCGCCTAATACGCCGGATGCCCTGACCATTTCTGCGACGAACTCCTCCTGCTTATATGCCATCACGTGCACCCCTTTTATGCCTTCAATTTCCTGCACCTGCTGCATCAGTTCGACGCATATTTTCTGCCCTTCAGCTTTCTGGTTTTCAGCACCTTTTAAGCGATCAATCAAAGCATCAGGAATGTGTACTCCCGGTACGTGCGTTCTTATCCACTGAGCTGTTTTATCGGAGGCCAGGGTTCCTACTCCGGCCAGTATGTAGGTCTTTTCAGTCAAGCCCAGGTCTACCGCACGTGTCATCATCGATTTGAGCATGGGCATGTCGAAACAGTATTGAGTCTGTATGAACTCGGCACCGGCTTCAATTTTCTTTTGCAACTGCACCACCCGGTTTTCTACAGGTGGCACGAACGGGTTTATGGAAGACCCGGCAAACAGTTTCGGCGCTACATGCAGCTTGCGGCCACTGAGGAATTGCGAATCGTCACGCATCGTACGTATCGTGGTAAGCAGCGAAATGCTGTCAAGATCGAACACCGGCTTTGCTTCCGGATGATCGCCTGCGGAGACATCATCGCCGGTCAGTGCCAACACATTGCACACTCCCATCGCGGCAGCACCGAGGATGTCACCCTGAATCCCGATACGATTGCGGTCACGACAGGATATCTGCATGATCGGCGAGTAGCCAATATGCGAGAGCAAGGCACAGACTGCTGCACTCGACATATGACAGTTACCCCCCGATCCATCGGTGGCATTAATCGCATCCACCGCGCCGTCAAACAATTCTGCACGTCGATAAACTTCATCAGGCTCGGCGGAATCAGGCGGCGCAATCTCGGCAGTAACAGCAAAAGTCCCAGCTTTCAGCACCCGTTCAAAACGACCCTGGGAGACATGCCTTTCAAGCACCGGAAGCGGGCTGCCCGGATGCTCAACAAACGGATGATGATGTATAGCGTGTTTCACTTGGCTGTCCTGGATAAAAATTGCGAACCTGTTTGCCGACATGGCCAGCGCGGTAAAAATATACCAGCCCGACCAGTGATAACTGTACCTGTATTATAGCTCGATTGTTTGCCAGCTTAATGCAGTTGGCGACTTCCTTTGTTTAGATTTGCTTTCATTTCCATCCTCCAAAGGCTTTAATTGCCGGGTAAAAACAACCCCCGCCTGGCGATGTCGGGACTCTGCTCAAAGTAACTGCGCCCTGCAGTCATGGGAACACCCTTGGCAGTAACTTAAAGGCTAATTCGATCATTTATCAAGCGCGCATTCGATCAATTTGAGGTAAGGTAAGGGATCAGTATCGCAGAACATAAAAAACAAGTGGCAGCCCGGGTATTTGGTCGTTACCGTGAGCTCGCCGATGTAACGGAATTGGGATACAAAAGTGCCAATAAATAACATTCAGCTAAATTTCGGCTTGTGATCCAGTATTTGATCAACGTCAGCCCGTTGGAGATTTCATGAGTAAACCTTCAGTTACCTGTCCTGCAGATGGATCAAGGATAGTCAGCGATGGTTCCGATACCATATTGTTTGGACAGCCGCCCGATATTCTAAAAGCGTTGCTACTGGAAAAATCCCCCGGCTTCAATACCCTGGTGTTAACTGACATAAGGGAAAAGGGAGGCTGCCTTACCAATAACCTTGAGTTTCCAATTTATTACTTCCTGTTCGTTATCAACGGATTGGCAGAGGGAAGAAAATTAAACCTGGTCGGTGACGAAACACATATCTCGCAGGCTGTTCGGTTGTTGAGATTAACTTTGAACGGCCCGGTTGAAAGCGAACTGAAGGCGTGCGGGACTGAGCCGGCATTAATGAAAGAGTGGCTGGAAGTGGCCGATGAACTCGCCCTCAAGCGAGCCGATGGCAAGGTCATACAAGTAGAAGAGTTTTTCAACATCCTGCCTTTCCAAGATGATGTTGTCGAGTTAGACAGCCTATCA
>JAHHOC010000406.1 GCA_018677115.1 Arenicella sp.
CTCAGCCATGAAGACCGCAGCCTGTTGAAACTCGAGGACACGCCGCCTGACCTGATCAATGCAGTGCTTGCTGTGGAAGACCGCCAATTTTATTCGCATTTCGGGGTGAACCCGGTAGGTATAGCAAGGGCGCTGTGGAGCAACCTGCGAGCGGGCAGAGTGGTGCAGGGTGGTAGCACGCTGACGCAGCAGTTGGTCAAAAATTATTACCTCACTACCGAACAGACCTATAAACGCAAGCTGATTGAAGCCATCATGGCGGTGCTGCTGGAGCTTCACTACAGCAAACAGGAGATTCTCGAAGCCTACATCAATGAGGTTCACCTCAGCCAGGCAGGCAATCGGGCGATCCACGGCTTTGATCTCGCCAGCCGGTATTTTTTTGGCCGGCCCCTGCAGGAACTTGAACTGGATCAGTTAGCATTGCTGGCCGGGATAAACAATGGTCCCAGCTACTACAATCCAATCAGGCACCCGCAAAGGGCGTTGCAGCGGAGGAACCTGGTATTGAAAACCATGTTCACAGAGGGGCACATCACGGAAGCCACCTACGCAGAAGCAACTGCGCAGGATCTCGGTATCAGTCCCACCGCTCAAAGTGCTGCACCTTTATCGTATCCGGCATTTATGGGACTGGTGCGCGAAAACCTGCGACACGACTATGAGCAGCAACATCTTGCATCCGACGGCCTGCGGATTTATACGACACTGAATCCACGGATTCAACAGATCCTGCAGCAGGCCGCACTCGACGAACTGCTCGCCATTGAGCAACGTAAGGGCATTGAGCCTGGCAGCCTTCAGGTGGCTGCGGTGGTTGTCCGCACCGATAACGGTGAAGTGGCGGCGATGATCGGTGATCGAAACACCAACTTTTCGGGGTTTAACCGTGCGCTCCGGGCCAGACGGCCGGTCGGATCACTCCTCAAACCGTTTGTATACCTGACGGCGCTGGAGTCGCCGCTACGCTATTCTCTGGCGACTCCAGTGCCTGACCGTGAGATCGTCGTCTCGCAGCGTGGCAGCCCCGACTGGAAACCACAAAATTACGATGGTCAGGAACATGGCGAGGTAATGCTGATAGACGCATTGGCGCAATCCTATAACCTGGCGACTGTGCAGCTGGGCATGGAGGTGGGAGTCGATAAAGTGGCCGAGACCATCCGGCGCGTGGGTTATCAGCAACAGTTCAGTGAGCTGCCATCACTTTTGCTGGGTGCTGTGCCGATGTCGGTGCTGGACGTTGGGCAGCTCTATCTGACGCTGGCTTCAGGAGGATTCAAGACACCGGTAAAGGGAGTTCGATCGGTGCTGACTAACCAATATGAGCCACTCGGGCGCTATGCCCTGACTGTCGACCAAGCTGTACAGCCCGAATTTAACAGTCTCATCACTTATGCGCTGCAGGAAGTAGTGCGTGGTGGAACCGCTCGCAGGGTGCTAAATGGCTTCAGGTATGATTATGGCCTGGCCGGCAAAACCGGCACCACAGACGATTACCGGGACAGCTGGTTCGCCGGGTTCAGCGGCAATTATTTAACCGTGGTATGGGTGGGTCGGGATGACAACCAGCCAACTGGCCTAACTGGTGCCAGCGGAGCGGCGCATATTTGGGCTAAAGCGATGCAGAAGATTCCGCTGCGGCGACTGCAAATCGGGTTTCCGCAAGATATTGTTGCTGCACGGATCGTATATTCACTCAATCCGGAAATTAAAGACTGTAGCCTGGACAGGCAATTGCCGGTGTTGAAAGCCTCACTGCCATTGCGACAATTGCCGTGCAATGAGCAGATGCAGTATGATCTGGCCGATGACGACCATTCAATATTTATCGAGCCGGAAAGCCAGGCTGAGAACGATGTACAACCTGCAGAGGCTGGGCAACAAACGCAGAAAAAACGCAAGTCCTTCTGGCAGCGGTTGTTCGGTAATTAACGGTTGGGCGCGACGCGATCTCGCGTGGTTGTGCTTCCTCAGTCTGCTATTACAAGCCTGCGCGACCACCCAGAGGGACGATTCGCCAGCGCCGGAACCTGCCGTCGTCGAAGAAAGGGTGGTGATAGACGGCACTGTTTTACCGCTTCCGGAGGAGCCCGATATTCAGGCTGAGAACATGGGCGGCATTGAGCCCGCGTCGCCGGTAGTAATGAAGTTGATGGTGTCCGCAAATACACAAAAGAGCAATGGCGATCTCGATGCAGCGGCTAACTCACTTGAGCGTGCATTACGCATCGAACCTCGCAACGCGTTACTTTGGAGTCGTTTGGCCGAAGTTCGATATGCACAGCAGGACTGGTTACAGAGTGTGCAGTTGGCAGCCAAGTCAAACACGCTGGCAGGCGGCAGTACGACACTGCGCCGACAAAATTGGTACCTTATGGCTAATGCTTATGATTCCATCGGCGACCTGGCTAGCGCTCAACGATATCGCGATAAACTCAGTGAATA
>JAHHOC010000420.1 GCA_018677115.1 Arenicella sp.
GTCATTTGTACCATCCGTTACGTTGGCGGCCGGGCCTGCCTGCTTCCATTTGCCATCAGCGATCTGCAGCCACAGCTGGTTGGCACCCGAACGGCACAGATAGGCATCAACCGTTCCATCGTTGTCGATATCACCCCAGGCCACGGCATTAATACGCCCCACATCTTTCCAGGGCAAGTTCCGAGATTCAGCAAACCCTGACTCAGGGGTGGATAGCAATAGCCTGGATTCCCCCGCTGCACTGTTGGCCAGAAACAGATCCTGCGATCCATTATGATCAATGTCGACGGTGCTTAAATGCCAGCTCCCGTCGGCATCACCAAGTTTGGCTATAGTGCGCTTATCGGCAAATAGTGAACCCTCGGGTACCGCTATTGGAGGTTCGACCCCGGCGTCGCTGCCCGCCACAACAGCAAAGGATTTGGGTCCCATGCGGGTATATTTAAACTCGGCCAGCCGCGCTCTGGGATTGTTTTCAAAGCGCTGGAACACAGCAAGCTCTTTACCGGCCTCATCGGCGCGCGCCAATCGCCGTAGGACTTGCGCCGCACTGTAATAGGCACTGCGTAAATACGGATCTAGCTCGATCGCCCTCTGGTAGGAAGCAAGGGCAGCCTCCTCATCACCAGAGCGTAACTGACATTGTCCGAGATAATAATGTGCATAGGCATCCTGTGAATCCACCGCAAGCGCTTTTTTAAAGTAGCCGGTTGCTGACTCTATTTCACCCAGATATAGCTGTAAAACACCGGCGTTATAGTTGGCACGCAGATTGTCAGGGTCAGTGGCAAGAACGATGGCCAATTGATCCAAGGCCCGCTGGCCATCATCGGCTTGCTGTCTGTTCTTGAGGGCAATCGCGTAATTAACCCGAACGTCGTGCCAATCCGGCAGTCGCTCGACTAATTGCGCAAATATCTCGCTGGCCCCGTGATAATCGAATTTACCCATCAGCGCAACACCGCGATTGTTCAACGTGACGTCGCTTTCGCTTGTGCCCGGTGCCACAGAATCGTCTGCACAAGCGGTTAGTAGAATCGCCAGAGCCAGCAGTAGTGGCCGGATTCCAGAGCTAACCACTCCGGCAATATAGTTGTAGGATGCAGTCACAGAGTTATTCCTGGGTGAATTTACTATTAGGCATTCGAGGGATGAACACCCCAGCGTTTGGCCTAGTGTACTATCAACGGTCAAACGCTATCAACAGCGCTGCGGCCCCCGGGCGGCGCCATGCTATGCGGATGAATTACAATCACAAAAACCAGGCAGACAAGTTGGTGACAGATCTTACAACAAGCCGCCACTTATACTTTTTGGTTAATGCATAATAAGACTCCCGCAGCGATCAAGGTGGTGGCGCAGGCCAGCAACATGAGGTGAATAACTATGGTACCGCAGCGAATATTAGGTTCCACCGGACTCAGGGTCTCGGAAATCGGTTTGGGCGCCTGGCAATTGGGTGGAGACTGGGGCCCGATCACTGAGGATCGCGCATGGGGAATATTGCAGGCTGCCGATCAGGCTGGTGTGAACTTCTGGGACACAGCAGATGTATACGGAGGTGGGCAGAGCGAAGAATTTATTGGCAGCTTCAAGCAGGCACATCCAGGAATTGACAGAGTTATTGCCACCAAGGCCGGGCGCAGTAGCGATCTTTATCCGGACGGATACTCCGAAAAAGCACTGCGTGACAGTATCGAGCAATCACGCGATCGCCTGCAGGTCGAGCGCGTTGACTTACTCCAGTTACATTGTATTCCCCATAAGGAAATTCAGCGCGGCAGGGTGTTTGAATGGTTGCAGGTTTTTCAACAGGAAGGACTGATTGCCCATTATGGAGCCAGCGTGGAAACCGTCGAAGAAGCAATTTTCTGTCTACAGCACACCAGCGTCGAGAGCCTGCAGATTATTATCAATGTGCTCAGGCAGGACATGGCGGAACAGGTATTGCCTCAGGCTGCCGAGCAGCAGGTTGGCATTATTGTCAGGCTCGGATTGGCCAGTGGCCTGCTATCCGGCACCATGACTAAAAACCGCCAGTTCAGCGCCCAGGACCATCGTAATTACAACCGCGACGGCCAGGCCTTTCATGTCGGAGAAACCTTTTCCGGACTGCCATTTGAACTCGGTTTGGATCTGGCTGAGCAGTTGAAAAACGAGTTACCAGAAGGCATCTCACTGCCCAAGGCATCGCTGCGTTGGCTGCTCGATTTCGAGGCCGTGTCTACAGTTATCACGGGGGCAAGCCAGCCGCAGCAGATTTTACGCAATGCCGAGGCCAGTGCATTGCCGGAATTGTCCGCAGATTTGCATATCAAGCTGGCTGATTTTTATCACTCACAGGTACGCCAGCACATCCGCGGTGTGATCTGAACACAAGCCTCATGCATAAAAGAATTTTAGGTCAAACCGGGCTGGAGGTCAGCGAGGTAGGCTTTGGCGCCTGGCAACTGGGTAACTATGATGCCTGGGGCGGCATGAGCGATGCGGATGCATTGAATCTGGTGGCAACGGCGTTGGACCTCGGCTGCAACCTGTTTGATACAGCGCCGAACTATGGCAACACCAATAGCGAGCGCCTGCTTGGTGAGGCCCTCAAAGGTCAGCGTGAGAAGGTGGTCATTGTCAGCAAGTTCGGACACCGTCCTGAAGACGGCAGCGCCGATTTCTCGGTGAAGTGGTTTTGGGAAAGCTTGCACCAGTCATTGAAGCGCCTGCAAACAGACTATCTTGACGTAATGCTGCTACACGCTCCACCGCTTGAGGTGCTTGATGGCAGGCACGAAACCTGGCAAGCAATGAGGGACGCGCAACAGCAAGGAAAAATCCGCTTTTATGGCGCCAGCACAGATTATGCTCACCAGGTCGATATCTTGCTTGAAACTAGCGATGCCCAGGTATTGGAACTCCTGTTTAATATCCTGCACCAGGATGTACGCCGTAGTCTTGATCGCGTTGGGGAACAAAATATCGGCGTAATTGCCAAAGTTCCGCTGGACAGCGGTTGGTTGAGCGGGAAATACAATTCACAAAGCAGATTTGAAGGTGTGCGAGCACGCTGGTCCGAAAACGATATCGCCGTACGGGCAAATGCCGTAGACCATGTCAGGGATATACTGGGCAGTGACGCACCACTTGCCGGACAGGCATTAGCCTACGCACTGAGCTATGATCAAGTTAGCGCAGTTATTCCCGGCGCGGGGTCAATAGAGCAATTGCAGGGTAATATCGCGGCTGATGGTCAGCGCTTGAGCGCTGATATAAGAGAACAGCTCGAGTCATTTTGGGACGATTTGACCGACCATGGTCGAGCTCCACTGCCCTGGTAGAGAG
>JAHHOC010000432.1 GCA_018677115.1 Arenicella sp.
ATCATTGGTAGCAAGCGGTCTGGCTGTGAATTTGCAAACGAGGTATTGTATCTTAAGCGGACAAAAACAAACACGGCAAAAATAGCCCGAATTGCAGCTGAGATACGTCGAATGCTCAACAAGAGTCTTAAAAACAACAAGAGACCTGCAAAAATGGCGCCAAGTTCTTTGGAGAAGTAGTGGATCAACTGACAATAAAAGCGCCCGACGACTGGCACGTGCACTTTCGCGATGGGGACCTATTAGCTGAAACAGTAGCGGCAACTGCGCGATGTTTTAAAAGAGCGATTGCGATGCCCAACTTGCGTCCGCCGATAACCAAACAGGCGCAGGCGCTTGCCTATCGTAAACGGATTCTGGATGCAGCCGGCGAGCACAGCGATTTCAATCCATTGATGACTCTTTACCTGACCGACGAAACCCAACCGGAGCATATTAAGCAAGCGGCAAGCAAAATCATTCCCGCGGCCAAACTTTATCCGGCCGGAGCAACTACCAATTCGGAATCCGCTGTCGGATCAATCGAAAAATTGTTTCCGGTATTTGAAGCCATGGCGGAGCATGGCATGCTGTTGCTGGTGCATGGGGAAGTACCCGATCCGGAGGTCGATGTGTTCGACCGCGAAAAGGAATTCATCGATCAACATCTTGCGCCAATCCATGTCAGTTTTCCCAATCTGAAGATTGTGTTTGAGCACATAACTACTTGTGAAGCGGTAGACTTTGTATTACAGACCGGCGATAACGTTGCTGCTACCATTACACCGCAACATTTGATGATGAACCGTAATGACCTGCTGGCCGGCGGTATACGACCACATAACTACTGCATGCCGGTACTCAAGAGGCGCCGTCACCAAAACCGCCTGCGCGAAGTTGTATCCAGTGGTTCGCCGAAGTTTTTTCTCGGCTCCGATTCAGCACCACATGAACAGCATGCCAAGGAAAATGCCTGTGGCTGTGCCGGTTGTTACAGTGCATGGGGAGCACTGGAGCTGTATGCGGAAGTTTTCGAGGAACTGGGCGCAATCGACAAACTGGAAGGCTTCGCCAGCATCCATGGTCCGAGCTTTTATGGGTTGTCGCTGAATCGTGAAAGCATAACCCTGGTGCGTGATTTCTGGACCATGCCGAAATCAATCGCACTCGCCGATGGCCGGTCAATAGTGCCATTTTATGCCGGACAGCGATTAAGATGGCGCGTGGAAATCTAGCCTGACCCGGCCAACTATTTACTCAAAATAACTCTGGAGCTAATGATGGGAGAACTCTTCACAATTGCAAACCTGGTTGATCTGTCGTTGCTGATAATGTTGCAGGCGGTGCTGGGTTTCGACAATTTACTTTACATAACCCTTGAGTCCCAGCGCGCCCCACAGGAAAGACAGGCCGCAGTGCGTTTCTGGGGCATCGTGCTGGCGGTGGTGTTCCGTATTGTGTTGCTGTTCCTGCTGCTTAACATGATAGAGGCATTTCAGCAGCAGTTATTTGCTTTTCAGTGGACCGGAGTTATTGAAGCGGAATTTGACCTGCATGCGGTAGTGGTGCTGTTTGGCGGCGTATTTATCCTGTATACCGCGATGAAAGAGATTCTGCACATGATGAGCCTGGAAGAACTGGATCAGGAAAAGCGTTCGTCCAAGCCTATCGGTCACATAATTTTCTGGATCGTGGCTGTGAATGTAGTTTTTTCCTTCGATTCAATATTGAGCGCAATGGCCATCACCCAACAGTTCTATATTATGGCAGTAGCAATTCTGGTGGGTGGCCTATTGATGGTTTTGCTGGCGGATACCGTCTCCGAGTTCCTGCAAAAAAACCGCATGTACGAGGTTCTTGGCCTGTTCATCCTGTTCCTGGTTGGTGTGATGCTGATTTCCGAGGGCGGCCATCTTTCTCACATGCGGCTGTTCGGCAACGAGATAGTACAGATGTCTAAAACCACCTTCTATTTTGTGTTATTCATCCTCGTGGTCAGCGACATTGTACAAAGCCAATACCAGAAAAAACTGAATCGCGCCAAAGCAGCAAGCCTGCATCACCACTAGCCGCCAGATTAATCTACTTTCGGCGTATCAATGTAACCTGGACCGCTGGGTGGACACCACATCCTGCGCTTGTGCCATGTGGATATTATATTTGTCTTAGCTGTTTCAGTTTCTCTATTAAGCTGATGCTGGATGGGTCGAGAGATTGATCCGGTTGCTCATCGCCCTCATCCAGAAGAAGTGGTTTCACCTGCTTAGCAAGGCGTTTACCCAGTTCAACGCCCATTTGATCAAATGAATTAATGTTTGCCAGAACGCCGCCACAGAAAGTGCGGTGTTCGTAAAAAGCCAGCAATGCACCGAGGCTGTATGCATCGAGTTTTTCCAGCAAAACTGTGCTTGAAGCCCGGTTACCGGAGAACACTTTTGACTGCAGAACCAGCTCGGACAGGTTTTCATCCTGATACAGCTTACGTGTGGTAGCCAGGCTCTGTCCGCTCAGCAATGCTGCCGTCTGGGCCACGCCATTAGCCAATAACTCATCCTGATGATCCTGCAGATGATGATTGGGTGAACACACCAATATAAACTCAGACGGAACCGGTGATGTCCCCTGGTGCATTAACTGAAACACCGAATGTTGCACGTCGGTACCCACGCCGCCCCAAATTACTGACGCTGTTTGCTGGTCGGCAGGGCTGCCATCGAACTGACGGTCTTTGCCATTGCTCTCCATCTCCAATTGCTGCAAATAACTAACCAGCGAACGCAAGCGGTCATCGTAAGCAAAAATAGCACGCGAGCCCGCGCCCATGAAATTTGCGTAGTAGTGATCCAGCGCAGCAGCAATGAAACAAATATTTTGCGACTCTTGCGTTTGATAGAAGTGTTTGTCCATCGCAGCAGCACCGCTAAGGAATTCATCAAAGCACTCCATTCCCAATAACAAAATGGCCGATAATGACACCGAAGACCAGACCGAATAGCGACCTCCCACCCACTCCGGAAACACCATTATATTTTCCTGGTTTATGCCAAAATCGATTGCATTCGCATGATTGGCAGTGACACCGATAAAATTACCAATCGGGTCGATGCCACCCTGTTGCACCCACCAGTCTGCGATGGTCTGTAAGTTTTGTAACGTTTCTGCGGTAGTGAAGGTTTTCGAAACGCCGATAACCAAGGTCGACTCAGGATGGCAGTTTGCCAGCACAGCCACCAATTTATGGGCGTCGACATTACCTATAAAATGAATCTTCCGGTGCTCGTCAACTCCTGTCAGCGCCTCGAATAGCACCTGCGTCCCCAATGAGGAGCCGCCGATACCTACGTGAATAATGTCTGTGATTGGTGTGCTTCTTTTTGACAAGCGTGATTGAATTTCATCAAATCTCTGGTTGAGCTGAGCTTTAGCCAGCGCAGCCTGTTGCAACAGGGTCGTATTCGACATTTCAATTTGCTGATTGTCAGCATCGCGCAGTAAGGTATGTAATGCCGGCCGTTGCTCAGTGCTATTAACCATCTCGCCGCTAAACAGGCGGTGGCGCTTATCGGTGAAATCGATGTGGCGGGCAAACTGTAAATACACATCGAGCAGCTCATCGCTCAGGTGACTTTTACTAAAATCCACATAGATGCCTTCAACATCGAATGTGAATTTATCTACGCGAAGGTCATCCTGTTCGAACAGGCTTCGGATACCCTGCTGATTATCGCGTGTTGCCAGTTTGCTGAGCGAATTACGGATCTGGTCGGGGATCGACTGGCTGGACATGCGTGATAGCACCGGTCGCTGAGTTAGCTCGACATCACAGTGGCAGTATCCAGCATGCGATAGGAATAACCCCATTCATTGTCATACCAGGCCAACACTTTAACCATGTTGTTGCAAATATAAGTCTGTTCCAGGTCCACCACGCAGGAAGCCGGATGGTGATTAAAATCAATAGACACTAACGGTTGCTCGCAGAGTTCGAATACCCCTTCACGGCCTTGCCCATACTCACGGAAGATTTCTTCAACATCGTCCTGACTGATGGCTTTGCCCGGAGTAAAAGTGAAATCGAGGAGAGACACATTGATAGTTGGTACGCGCACACATACTGCATCCAATTTGCCATCCAATTCAGGGATAACAGTGCCAATTGACTTGGCAGAACCGGTAGTGGTCGGGATCATTGAATATGCTGCAGCCCGCGCCCTGCGCTTATCCTTATGATAGGCGTCGACAAGATTCTGGGTGCTGGTGTAAGCATGAATTGTGTTGACCAGGCCCTGTTCAATCCCTACCGCATCCTGCATTGCCTTAGCTACATGAGCCAGGCAATTGGTGGTACACGAGGAATTTGAAACGATTGTGTGGTCTGGTTTCAGAGCGTCGTGGTTGACACCATAGACTACCGTTGCATCCATTTTTTTTCCCGGTGCCGAAACTAACACCTTTTTCGCACCAGCCTGCAAATGCAATGCTGCTTTATCGCGCTGTTTGAAAAACCCGGTGCATTCGAATACAACGTCAACCTCCAGCTCACCCCAGGGTAATTTGGCGGGATCCCGCTCGGTAAATGCTGCAATGGATTTACCGTTTACACTGATTGATTCTTTATCTGCCGAGCACTGAGCATTAAAACGACCATGAGTTGTGTCATATTGCAAAAGATGCGCGTTCGCTTCGGTTGGCACCAGGTCGTTGATGGCGACCACTTCAAATTGATCGTGCAAGTTGTTTTCATAGATAATCCTCAGCACATTTCGGCCAATGCGCCCGAAACCGTTTATTGCTATTTTGATCATTTATATTTCTCCAGTTGCGATCCCGCCACAGACGTTAAGCCACCTCGGCGTCAGACATAAAAAAGGTATGTCCAAGCATACCTTTTTTTGTGAATTGTTGGTCTAGCCAATCATCTGGTCATCCCGAGGAAAGGGTCACTGATGGCAGCATCACCTTGGCCTGCCGGATGCCATCAACGGCTTTAATCACAGCACCTGTTTTGGCCTTGGGATCAACTTTGACAATAACCGAAGATTCAGGACTCTCCGCTTTCAAGCGGGTAATAGTGGGTTTCACTGCGCGCGCATCAACAATCCTGTCCTGGATCTTGATTTCATTAAGATCGGTAACCTTCACCACAATCGGTTTTGGAGCGTTGATGTCAGGTGGTTCGTTGCTGGCAGGCGGATTGTTGAGGCCTATACCCGACTCTTTAATAAAGCTCGCGGTAACAATGAAGAAAATCAACATAATAAATACTACATCCAGCATCGGCGTAATATCGATGTCGGTTTCTTCTTCATTCACTGCTTTGCCTAAACGTTTCATATGATTTCCTCTGTCCTACAACTTACTCTGATTTTTAAACTGCTCGGCGATCAAACCGCTGGCAGTTTCCTCAAGCGTGTCCTCGATTCTTTTCGCACGACTTGCAGCCATCCAGTGCAAGAATACAGTCGGAATCGCGACCACCAGACCCAATACAGTTGTCACCAATGCCTGCGATATGCCGCCGGCCATGGTTTGCGGATCACCAGCACCAAACAGGGTAATAGCCTGAAAGGTCTGGATCATCCCCGTCACTGTGCCTAACAGCCCCAGTAGCGGCGCGACCACAGCAATAATTTTGATGAACATGATCCACGCGTTTAGCTTCGGCCCTTCTTTTAAGATAGCTTCGCCTAATTTTAACTCCATCGATTCAGGATCGCTGTGTGGATTGTCCTGGTAGACTTTTAACATGCGGCCCAGCGGATTAGACAGCGATGGGCGCTGCATATCCTTAGCCTGCTTTTTCACTTTGCTCTCAACGCCGCTAAGCACCAGAATTCGGAACACGGCTATTAAGAACGCAATAATACCCAGGGTAATGATTACGTAACCGACTATTTTACCTTCCTGGACTTTCTCGAATATCGATGGCTCCTGAACCAGGGCCGTTAACAAACCACCCTTGGTCGGGTCTAGCATAAACGACGTTACGCCGGCACTTGCATTCTGCAAGTCATTGGAGCTGTTCTTAAAATAAGCAGGCATCTGGCGATCCAGAAGCACCAGGCCCTGGTCAGTATCAAATGTGGCAATGTCATCACCGGTGATGGCACTAAACACTCCAACGCGCGTTATTTCGCGATCTTCGGTAGTTACCACATTCACCAGATTACCTTCTTCGTCTTCTTCCTGGCCACTTATATAAGTTACCGGTGCAGTGAATTTGACGATCTTGCCCTGCTCGGTCATCTCATTCTGCAATTGAAACCACAGGTCTTCAATCTCATCAATCGAAACCAGATCTGTCAGGCTGGCCATTTTTGCAACCATTAAACGCAGGTTTTCAGCCCGATCAGGATAGTGCACGCTGATCAGTGAGGTTTTATAATCTTCCTGGGCCTCACTGGCAGTCTGCTGGATTACGCCAAACAGTTCCTTCAAATCGCCAAGTTCTTTAGCGAGGTCACTCTGCAATTCTTCAATCCTTAACTTGTTAACATTGAATTGTGCATCCAATTGGTCACTGATGCGTTCCTGGCGGGCACGCTCATTTTTCATTGCGTTCAAACGGCCCTGCTGCCGGGTTCTTTCAGCGTTAAAGGCTTTTTCACGGGCTGCATTGGTGCTTCTGTCTTTAGAAGATGCCGAATTAACTGCCGACAATATCTGATTAATATCCAGAGCCTGGGCATGTACATTGCTTACCCCCAGCGCCATGCTGAAAAGAATTGCACCCGTCAGTAAACGTAACCCCGCCGGTTTTCTGGTCAACTTAGTCATTACAGCGCCTCCGGTGCCGCAATCGGCAGTTGCATCAGACCCTTGGGCTCCTTACCCTGAACGATACGAATCGCTTGGCTAATCCCTGCATTGTGGGACGAATCCAGATCGGTCCAGGCTCGATTTTCCTGATCCCAATAACCGGAAACAGTGCCGTCCAGGGTTTGGTAATAAAGGCCTGATCTACCTACCTGTAAC
>JAHHOC010000447.1 GCA_018677115.1 Arenicella sp.
GCGGTGATCGACGGCCTGATGCAAGTACAGATTGAAACCGGTGTGCCGGTGTTTTCTGCTGTGCTCACGCCGCAGGACTTTTTATCCGATGGGCAAGCGGAATTTTTTGCTGAGCACTTTGTGGTCAAAGGTGTCGAGGCAGCTCAGGCCTGCGCAGATACGCTGCAAAAATTTCCTGCGCTGGCAGGCTGAACTTTGTAATTTACATGTTTGGCCAGTTTTGCCGCTGCAGCCAGCGGCTTAGGTCAGCTGCGACCCGCTGAGGTATCTCCTCCATAGGCAGGTGACCGGCGTCGTCGTAAATGATTAGCTGACTATCCGCAATCGCGGCGTTGAATGCACGGCCAAACGAGGGTGGTGTGACCTGGTCATGTTGTCCCCAAAGCAACAGGGTTGGCTGCGAAATCTGCCCTACTTGTTGCCAGTATTCCGGTTCGCGGTCGGTTCTGTAACGACTCACCGCGGCACGGCGATTGCCGGGGTAGCGCAATAACTCCCAGTAACGTGTTACCAGCGCTTCGTTGACTTTGTCATCATCGACGTAGTTATCCTCAATCGACCTTTTGATCAATGATCGGGGGGTAATATGTGGAAGCAATAATTGACCGAGGCTTGAGTTCGCCAGGCGCGCGCCCAGATACAAAGACACCGGTTCACCGCCGACAACACCGGACGCGTTCATTAAAACCACTCCGGCAATACGCTCTGGCACCGCCAGTGCCGCCCGCCAGGTTAGCCAGCCACCCATCGAATTTCCCACCCACACCGCTTTTTCAACGCCGACAGCGTCCAATACCCTAAGCGCCGTTTCTATCTTGGCAGTGGCGTGATAGACATCTGCAGCATGCGGCCCGGTTAAGCCGTGACCATGCTGGTCATAGGATATCAAGCGGTATTCAGGTGCCAGCAAGGTCACCAGCTGTTCCCAGGTGTGCAAAGACGAATTGGCGCCATGTACCATTAACAGCGGCAGTCCATCGCGCTTGCCCTGGTCGCGGTAATGAATCTTGCCACCGTAACCGTCATCCAGATACAACGCATTCTGGCCGCCGTATTTCTGCTGCGCCTGTAGAAGGTCGGTGTCACCCACACGCAGCAGCAAAAACGCCACGATCAGCAACAGCACTATGCCAGCGAAAATTTTGATGAACCTGTTAAGCAATGCAATCTCCTGTTTTACCCGCAACCAGTATTGCGCTGATTCTCCTGCCAACATAAAGTGCTGGTCAAGGCCAGCTTCTCTGTTCACAATACCACAATGACTAATGATAGCCCGTTGACCCCGGCAGTCAAAATACTGTTAATCAGCGCCTGCCTGCTGCTGATGATGTCGTTTGGCCTGCGGTCGTCATTCGGTTTGTTTGTGAAACCGATGTCGGAAACCTATGGCTGGGGACGCGACATCATTGCCACCTCGCTGGCGATTCAAAATCTTACCTGGGGACTGGTGGCTGTGTTTGCCGGCGGCCTGGCCGACCGTTTCGGCAATCTGCGTGTGGTGTTAGCCGCTATCGCTTTATATGGGCTTGGAATTCTATGGATGGCCTACTCGCCTAATGCCATTGCGCTGAACAGTTCCACCGGAATTCTGGTTGGCGCGGGTGTTGCCGGCACTTCATTTGGTATTGTGCTGCCAGCCCTGATGCGAGCCGTGCCGGAAGACCGTCGGCAGTGGGCAGCGGGACTTGGCACAGCCGCGGGATCAATGGGTCAGTTCGTGATGGTGCCGTTTTCGCAAACACTGATTGATGCCTTTGGCTGGTTTTCAACGCTGCATATTCTCGCTGCGATGACATTGTTAATGGTGGTACTGGCGATTCCACTGGCGCCCTACTCGGGCAGTAATGAGGTACAGGCGCAAGACAGCGACCAGACCATTCGCCAGGCAATCACCGAGGCCTTTGGACACAATCACTATGTGCTGCTGGTTATCGGCTTTTTTGTCTGTGGTTTCCATCTGGCCTTTATCACAGTGCATCTGCCCGCCTACCTCAGTGATCTTGGCTTTGCTGCCAGGGTCGGGGCCTGGAGCCTGGCAATAATCGGCATCTCCAATATGATCGGCTCCTATATGTCGGGAGTGTGGTCATCACGGGTGCCAAAACAACTGATGTTATCGTGGATCTATCTGTTACGCGCTGTGGTCATCGCGGTGTTCATCATTCTGCCACCGAGTATTTACTCGGTGGTATTCTTCAGTGTCGGGCTGGGGTTGTTATGGTTGGCCACCATTCCACCTACGTCGGGACTGGTGGCAGTCATGTTCGGCACACGCTATATGGCATTGCTGTATGGCATTGTTTTTCTGTCCCATCAAATAGGCAGTTTCTGCGGCGTATTTCTCGGTGGTTATCTGTATGAACAATCGGAGATGTTCCAGATTATCAGCACCTTCTGTGGACAGTACCTGGGTTTCTCAAGCTACGGGGATGCCGCACGTTACGACCTGATATGGCTGATCAATATTTTACTGGGAATAACCGCTGCCGCTATTCACTGGCCGATCAAAGAAACAGCGGTCGGACGTTTTGCAACCGGTTCCGCCTGAGTGATGGGAGTAACAGCAGCTTTGCCACTTAAGTAAGCGGCGCATTGTTTGTTATGATAATAAAAACGGAGCGCGGCCCCGCGGCACATAAAAACCATGACACTATTTAATTTCACCTGCAGTGGTGGATTTGTTCGGAAACTACTGTCCATACTGCTGTTGCTGACTATTGTTCCCTCCAGCGTCGCGGCTCAACAGGAGTCGACTGCGGAACCCGCACCACAGGGCAGCGCTGAACAGCAGGTGGACCCGGAACTCACACCGCAGGAACGCGCCCAACAGGCGCTGGAAAAAGGCGATGTGGCGCTGGCACTCGCTATCTACCAGCGCCGCGCCTACGCCGGTGAAGCATGGGCGCAGATTCTCCTCGGGCAAATTAACCAGAGGGGGCGCCTTGTGGAGCCGTCAATAGCCAACGCGGTAGACTGGTATGCCCGCGCTGCAGCCAGCGGCTCGCCGGAAGCACAATACCGGCTGGGACTGATCTTTTGCGATGAACAAAACGCCAACAGCTTGCGCCCGGCAAAGTGCATTAACTGGTTGCAACAGGCAGCGGGCAAAAAACACCCGGCGGCGATGTATCAATTGGCCAGTTATGCCTTTCAGGGCCGCTATATCTCTACAGACCTGGAAAGTTCACTGAAACTGGCAAAACAGGCGGCGGATGGCGGCGTGGATGAAGCCAGCGACCTGATCAGCACAATTGAGGCTGATCTGAAATCTTTCACACAAAAGGTGCGGATTCTTAATGCTGACATCATCAGCACCCGATACAACCTGAAGAAAAGTACCCTGCGGCTGGCGGCATTTAAAAATAAAGCTCTATTAGAGCGGTTTGTGCTGAACTCGTCGCTGGGAAAACTCTATGCCTATGAAGCAGGGAGTGGCTGGGTGCTCAGCCACGGTTCGTTTAATTCGCGCGATTTAGCGATGAGCGAAGCCACCAAGCTGGACAAGGATATGTATAACCTTGAGCCAACTGCTGTGCGCTGGTCGGAAGTGCTAAGTAATCTGCAAAGCAGTCCGCAATAACCCGCTCAACGGTTCTCGATTACGCCGGCAACTCCTATCCCGCGGGGATCCGACGCCGCGTTAACCTCGCCGCGATCAAACTCGATAAGCTGCAGGTCTCCGAACTCCCACGGGTGTGGCTCAACACGATAGCCGCGCTGTTCCAGCGCTTTTACGGTCGCGGTAGGAAGCTGAATACTGACGCTAGTAGTGATCAGGTCGGGTGGCAGCAACTGATGGTGAAAGCGGCTGGCACCGACCGCCTGCTGCACATTCATGTCATTGTCGATCACGTTGACGATACCCTGAAACACTGAACCAAAAATGGTCGACCCGCCCGGTGTGCCGATCACCATCTTAACTTCGCCGTCCTGCTCCAGAATCGTCGGCGTCATCGATGACAACATCCGTTTAGCCGGCTGGATTTCATTGGCCGTGCCACCTACCACGCCGAATACGTTGGGTACGCCCGGCTTGGTGCTGAAATCGTCCATCTCGTTATTTAAAATGTAGCCTGCTCCCTCAACCACCACGCCACTGCCATAACTCCAGTTGATTGTATAAGTATTGGATACTGCGTTGCCCCATTGGTCGACAATCGAATAATGTGTGGTACTGGGAGATTCGAGACCGGGCTGCGCATCTTCCAATTTACTGATGCTGTCTTTCTGCACTTCAGCAGCACGCCGGGCAATGTAGACGTCACTGAGCAAGGTATCGATGGGTAAATCAACGAAATCCGGGTCACCGAAGTACTCGGCACGGTCAGCAAACACACGCTTTTCAATTTCAGCAATAAGGTGAATATATTGCGGTGAGTTATGGTAGGCGTCGCTAAACTCGCCATCAAGCAACTGCTTCATTTTGAGCATTTGAATCAGGGCAAAACCGCCTGAACTGGGCGGCGGCGCGGTCACTACCTGATATCCCCGCCAGTCGGCCTTGAGCGGCTCACGCCAGACCGCCTGATATTCGGCCAGATCCTGTGCGGTTATCAAACCGTTATCACGCTGCATTTGTTCAACCAGCAACTCCGCAGTCTTGCCGGAATAAAAATCCGCAGCGCCGTTATCCGCAATTCGCTGCAGGGTCGCCGCCAACTCTGGCTGGCGGAACAGGGTGGCATTGCGCATCTCTGCGAAATGCTCGGCAAAATTTACTGCACCACCGAACCAGTCGAGTACACCATCTATTTCGCCCGCAGTCTGGGGATGAACTTTAAAGCCGTTTGCTGCGTAGTCTACAGCCGGGGCAAGCAGTGACCGCCACGGTTTGGTACCGAATTTTCTGTGCGCTTCCCACATGCCGGCAACGGTACCCGGCACTCCCGCTGCCCGGATACCAACCAGGCTGGCCTTGGGGATGACTTCACCATCATCATCCATATACATGTCGCGCTCGGCGTTGAGGGGCGCTTTCTCACGATAATCAAGAAAGTGGTACTGCTTGTCCATGCGCGCCAGTAAAAACCCGCCGCCGCCGATATTCCCGGCTTCGGGAAAAGTCACCGCCAGTACAAAAGCTGCCGCAATGGCTGCGTCTACTGCATTGCCACCGTCGCGCAGCACCTGTTCCACGGTTTCGGCGGCGTAGCGGTCAGGCATGGCATAGGATGCCGTGAAGGGTCCCGAGGGCTCGGTGGTGGGCAGCGAAGTACATGCTACCAGCGTTATTGAAACGAAACCCAGCAGCAGTAATTTGTGAATGGTAAGCAGTGATTTTTTCATGGCATTGTCAATACAGGGATTGCGGTCATAGGCGACAAAATACGCCTGTAGATAAAAAACTCAACTACTATTTGACGTCTTAACCGAGTCCGCGGCTATAAAATGTGGGATGTGCGATGGAAATATCGTATGCTTCTGATCCGGATAAAGTCCGGGCCGAACAACGGATTTTATCCCGCACTACAGATTTGCCATGATCAATCTCAAACCCCGATGCGCCGATGAAGTGATTGGTGAAAACTATATGCAGCGTTGGCATTTAGTGCGCAACCAATCGCGTTACAACCTGTATTTACATCGCTACGATGGCAGCGATGACGACCGCGCCCTGCATGACCACCCCTGGCGCAGTATCAGTATCCTGCTGTGGGGGCGTATCGCAGAAATGACTCCGGACGGCGAGAAACGAGTCTGGTT
>JAHHOC010000454.1 GCA_018677115.1 Arenicella sp.
CCCTGGAAGCAGACACGCCAGCATCCTCACCACCTGCAATCGGGTGTGCAAATACAAACTGACGCAATAATTCCGGACAATGTATTTTCAACTCCTGATACAAGGACGTCTTCACGCTGCCCACATCGGTGACCACAGCATCAGCACCGAGCTCCGGCTCAATTTGCTGTAGCAGTGGCAGCATAGCCTGCATAGGAGTCGCCATCACCACTAAATCGGCACCACGCACTGCGGACTGAAGATCTGTTACGTCGTCGACCACATCCAGCTGCAGTGCCATCTGCCGGGACTTCTCCGAGCGGCAAACACCAACCACGGTGTTTGCCAGCCGCTTTGTTCTCAATTCGCGGGCCAGGGAACCACCAAGCAGGCCGACACCGACAATTGCTACTTTACTGAACATGATCTGGAGAGAGACTACAAGGCTCCAACCGGGTAGGAACCAATCAATTTGAAAAAAGCGGATTTCGCCTCTAACTCGGCAAGCGCGGCACTGACCGCAGGATCATCTTTGTGACCGCGCAGATCGATGAAAAACACATAGTCCCAGTTTGTCTGCCGCGATGGCCGGGACTCAATGCGCGTCATATCTACGCCGTGCTCGTATAAAGGTCTTAACAAGTCGAACAGGGAGCCCACTTTATTCGGCGTCGAAACCATGATTGAAGTCTTATCATCACCACTGGCAGCAAAACTGTGATTACCAACAATCAAAAAGCGGGTTGTATTGTTTTTTTCATCTTCAATTCCGGCGGCAAGCGTATTGATACCGTATAACTTTGCCGCCATATCGCTGGCAATGGCCGCCGCCTGCGGATTTTCTGAGGCGATAACGGCGGCTTCGGCATTGCTGTTGGCAGAAATAATTTCTGCCTCAGGAATATAACGCTCCAGCCAGTTGCGACATTGTGCCAGTGCCTGCGAATGGGCATATACTTTCTTGACAGCAGTTAAACCATCCGCATTGCTAAGCAGTTGGTGGCTGATGGGTAGTTGCACCTCACCACATACCTTCAGGTGTGAGGTAGCGAAACAGTCGAGGGTGTGAGTGATTACACCCTCGGTGGAATTCTCCACTGGAACCACCCCGAAATGCGCCTTGCCCTGTTCGACCACGCGAAACACATCAGCAATGGTCTTGACGTCCATGCTCTTTACCGCCTGGCCGAAATGCTTGATTACTGCAGCTTGCGTATAAGTGCCCGCAGGGCCAAGAAAAGACACTGTCATGGGCATTTCAGCGGCCAGTGAGGTGGACATGATTTCACGCATCAGACGCACCATTTCATCGTCGGAAACCACGCCATCCAACTGTTCCCGCAACGCCTGATTGCGTTCGCGCACACGCCTCAACACCTGCGCTTCACGTTCCGGCCGATAAAAAGAATCATCTTCCCCAGAGGCTATTTTAACCTTGGCAATCTGACCGGCAATCAACACGCGCTGCTGAATCAACTGCTGGATCTGCTGATCGCATTGGTCAATTCTGTTACGCAGCTCGATCAGTTCCTCGCTGTCCGGCTGACGCTGGTGGTTATCTGCTGTCATGGATAAAACAATTTAGATTGCACGGGCTAGCATAATACCTTCTATCGAACGGATAGTATCAACCACCGCTGCGGGAATCTCACTGTCTACATCGACAATGGTATAAGCAATATCCCCACGCGACTGATTAATCATATCGTGAATATTCAAATCCGCATCAGCAAGAATAGTCGATATCTGCCCCACCATATTCGGAACATTTGCATTGCAGATGACCAGCCGATAGTCCGATCCACGCGGCATGCTGACATTCGGGAAGTTGACCGAGTTCACTATGTTGCCGGTTTCCAGGTATGACTTGACCTGCTCCGCGACCATGATTGCGCAATTGTCCTCTGCCTCGGCGGTAGACGCTCCCAGATGTGGCAAACCGACTACCTTAGACGACTGCTTGGTGCGGTTGTTGGGGAAATCAGTCACGTAACAGGCCAGTTTACCCGCATCGAGGGCATCACATACCGCCTCATCATTGATGATTCCACCCCGTGCCAGGTTAATGATCACGGCATTACTCTTCAATTTTCCTACGTTTTGGGTATTGATCATATCCCTTGTGGCATCGATCAACGGTACATGGACCGTAAGAAAATCAACTTTTGGCAACATTTCATCGACACTGCCGGCGTTTTTCACATCGGATGATAATTCCCATGCACCCGCCACCGTCAAACCGGGGTCGAAACCGACCACGTTCATACCAAGGTCAAGACAGGTATTGGCAACCATCCGGCCGATGGCACCCAGTCCGACCACGCCAATAGTTTTGCCGGGCAATTCATATCCGGCAAATTTTTTCTTGCCGGCTTCAACCAGTTTGGAAAGCTCAGCGTCATCCCCGCTCAACTCATCGGTGTAGTGGATTGCCTGACCCAGGTTGCGTGCCGCCAGGAACAAACTGGCAATCACCAGTTCCTTAACAGCATTGGCATTTGCGCCCGGTGCGTTGAATACCGGTACTCCCGCTGCGCTCATTCGTTGCAGCGGAATATTATTCACCCCGGCGCCGGCCCGCCCAACCGCTTTTAACGATTCAGGTATGTCCATATCATGCATCTTGTAGGAACGCAGGATAATGGCGTCCGGAGACTGTTCATCATCCGATATGGTGTAATCGGCGGCCGGGAACCTGGTAAGACCGGCCGGTGAAATATTATTCAGGGTGAGTATTTTGTACATCGGAAACTTTTGCTCTGGTTACACTTGGATTGATCGGTGAATAGCTACGAATTGGCTGCCTTAAAAGATTGCATGAAATCAATCAGGGCATCGACAGCGTCCATGCCCATCGCATTGTAAATACTGGCACGCATGCCACCGACAGAACGGTGGCCCTTGAGTGCATGCAGACCCGCACTTTGCGATTGGCTAAGAAAATCGTTATCCAGCGAATCGTCGCGCAGGATGAATGGCACATTCATCCACGATCGGTTGTCCACCGCCACCGGATTGGTATAAAAGCCGTCGGATTGGTCTATATAACCATAGAGCTTATCGGCTTTGGCACGGTTTAACTCGGCCATGGCAGCTACCCCACCCTGTTTCTTCAACCAATGAAATACCTTACCGGCAAGGTACCAGGCAAAGGTTGGAGGTGTATTGCTCATCGAATCACTGTCTGCCATGACCTGGTAGTCCATCAAGCGTGGTTCATCTGCGGGAAATCCTCCGATCAGGTCATCGCGGACAATCACAATTGTCAGACCCGCCGGACCGATGTTTTTCTGTGCACCGGCATAGATGAGCCCGAATTTGGACACGTCGATTGGACGCGAAAGGATGGTAGATGATAAATCCGCACAAATTGGTACTTCTGTATCGGGCAACCATGAAAACTCGACCCCGGCAATGGTCTCGTTGGGGGTTATATGCAGATAGGCAGCAGCATCACCGCACCGCCACTGTTCGAACGCCGGCACATGCTTATAGCCCTCTTCTGATGTGTCACAAACTACATTTACATTGCCAAACCGCTGCGCATCTGCGATTGCCTTTTTCGACCAGTGCCCAGTATGGGCATAGTCGGCGCTACCGCCCCGCCCCATCAGGTTAAGTGGAATCGCAGAAAACTGCATGGTTGCCCCGCCCTGCAGGAATAACACACGGTAGTTTTCAGGAATGGACAGCAAATCACGCAAGTCCTGTTCGGCCTGGGCGGCAGCCTGCATGAACGGTTTGCCACGGTGAGACACCTCCATGACAGAGGCACCGGTTCCACCCCATTCAAGTATTTCTGCCTGTACCTCCTTGAGCACGGCCTCAGGCAGCGCTGCCGGACCGGCACTAAAATTGTATATACGACTCATGATTGTTCTGGATTTATGCGGTGCCTGACTCAGTCCGCCAACCACTTCTGCGGACACAGGATTTTGGGAATGCGATATTTTATGTCAAGGCAGTAAGCATTGGAACCGCCGTGCCGGACATTAATCGTTTGATTCGCCCTTTTCGTCCGATTGAATTATTTACGATCAAGCAATACCTTTGCCAACGCCGTTTTGACTTCACGTATTACCCGCTCGACCTGGAAATCCTGCATGCCCGCCCAGATCGGTAATCGAACCAGGCAGCTGCTCACCCTATCGGTAACGGGCAGATTTCCGACTGCTCTTCCGAACTTTTTCCCAGCTGGTGAAGAGTGCAGCGGAATGTAATGGAACACTGCCCTGATATCCTTTTCCTTGAGCAACTCGAGCAATTTTTGCCGCGACTTCTGGCTCTTCAATATGATATAGAACATGTGCGCATTGTGCTCAACATACTCAGGTATCACCGGTCGATTTAGATAACCCTGCGCCTCCAATTCTTCTAATTCACTATTATATCGCTCCCAGATTTCCATGCGTGCGGCGGTAATTTCCTGTGCCTGTTGCATTTGAGCCAGGAGAAATGCAGCGGTTATTTCACTCGGCAGATAAGATGATCCAATATCTTGCCAGGTGTATTTATCTACTTCACCGCGGAAAAATTGCCGCCGGTTTGTGCCCTTCTCCCAGATAATCTCGGCGCGGTCGACAAAATCCGCATTGTTCACCAACAGGGAGCCACCCTCGCCCGATATCAGGTTTTTTGTATCGTGGTAACTGAAAGCTCCAAGATCACCAATCCCTCCCACGGCTTTGCCCTTATAACTAGACATCACGCCCTGCGCCGCATCTTCAATCACGCGCAGATTATACTTGGCTGCGATTGACATGATCTCATCCATAGCACATGCCACGCCAGCATAGTGAACTACCGCAATTGCCTTGGTTTTAGCAGTAATCGCATCCTCAATGAGGTTTTCATCAATATTCTGGGTGTCGGGCCGTATATCTACAAATACCGGGACCGCGCCTCGTAATACAAAGGCATTTGCAGTTGAGACAAATGTGTAGGAAGGCATTATTACTTCGTCGCCCGGCTGAACATCAATCAGAAGTGCAGACATCTCCAAAGCCGAAGTACAGGAAGTAGTGAGCAATACTTTTTGGCATCCGGTCTGGTTTTCGATAAGGGCCTGGCACTGTCTGGTAAAAGAACCGTCCCCGGACAATTTACCGTTAACCAATGCCTGCTCAATGTTATCCAGTTCGTTGCCGGTCAGGAATGGGGAATTAAACCTTATAGTCATAGATATATTCCAAACTATGCAGCGTAAAGAACCACGCCGCTGATAATGAAAGCCATGGAAATGAAATGATGCCTGGTTAACTGCTCCTTAAGGAATGCCCAAGACAAAAACAAAATCATGATGTGTGTGAGGGCGGTGCTCATATATACCGTGCCGATACCTATAGATTGAAGTGCCCAGTAAATAAACAAAGGCACTGAAATGAAACAACCAATTGCCAATAATACATAGCGACTGCTGTTCTTCAAATAATATAATTTGAAGAAAAACTGGCCCAGTGCTGTGAACAGCAGACCGACAAACAACACAATCCACGGTATCGCGCTCATATCCCTCTCATTTGCATCTAAGTTGTACCGGGAATTATTTCGATTTCTTGGCGACAGCCAGGCAGCTGGTGCCAAACCGAATGGGTTTTCGCTGGCGAATTTTTGCCGTCTCGCTGGATAATAACTTCAT
>JAHHOC010000464.1 GCA_018677115.1 Arenicella sp.
GATTATATGAGTAGGAACTGGCACGCTCGGAATACTCATTTGCAAACCAGACGCGACCGGATGCATCCACCACAGTGACCTGAACTATCAATACTTCGCCACTCGAATCCACAATTCTGCCGGAAACTACAACATCGCTTAGGTGATCCTTGCTTGGAACGGTCCGAACAACGCCCCATGCGTTACTTCTGTCCAGCGCATTTTTAAGCAATCCGGTGAACCAGACCGCCTCACTTTCTCGAACATTTGAATACGCTGAACTGACATCGTCCATGATATCTACGCCGGGATCGAACAGGCTAATACCCACATCCAGCAGCGTCTCCTCAGCCACCTGCAGTTCTTGTTCAGCATCTATCCTCGATACTGGAACGCTGGTTGTAGAATGATATTCATATGTGGCGCAGCCGCTTAGCCATATGATAATCAGGGGATAGAGCAGCTTAAGGCACTGACTGTGACTGTGTTGCCGGTAAACAATGCTAAACGGACTATTCATGACTGATCGGGTTTGCCTATTGGCTTTTATAGCGGCGGTATTCTTCCCACAGTTTTTTCTTCAACTCGGGGTCGCTTTCATTTTCTGCTGCTTCACGGATCTGGCGCGCCACTATGTCGTCATTTTCGCGTAAATCCGGTATGTCAGCCTGTTGCTCAACTTTTTCGTCGTCTTCCGCATCGTCCACATTGTCATTTACTTTTTCTGCATCCGCGTCTCCCAGTCCGGAAGATCCACCCTCACCCTCAGTCGCTGCGCTGGTGCTGCCTCCGCTCTGGTCAGGGCTGCGCGAATTAGCAGATGAGCTGGAATTCGAAGCCTCACCATCCTTGCCATCGCCGGTATATGTTTCAAAACTGCCTACGCCACCAAGGGTACCGTCTTCGGCATTTTCATTGGCTCGTTCCTCAGCATAGGTTTTTTCCCGCTGGATTTCTTCATCAAAATCGCCGAGACTCTCATCAAGTTCTTTCTCCAGTTCCTCAAGTTCCTCTTCTGTCAAGCCGCCGTCATCTTCAAAATCCGGGCTTTCGAAGCCTTCCTCGGGCTCCTCAAATGTTACCTCACCTTCCTGTGCCGAAGAACCCTCTCCCGCGCCTTCGCCAGCCTCGCCTTGATCCTCCCACTCATCGGGAATTGCGCTACTGTCAGAACTCCCCTCCTTGGAAGATCCCGGAGTACCGGACGAAGGAGGTTCAGATGAGGGAGGCTGGTCCGCGCCCCCGGGAGACGGCATGCCACCTCCGGGCGTCGGCAGCGGGCTTGACGGCCCACCGCCCTTACCCTGACCTTGTCCCGAAGTGCTTTGGCAGGCCGTAAAGCACATTAGCAGCATAGCTACACACACCGCCTTGAACATGTTGTTGGCGACGGCGACGTTGGTTGGGTATTTGTGGATGTTTATGATGGCTTGTCCCCTAGCTGCTTGATTGTTGATTTTCCTGTCCCTCTTTTCGGCTTAGTTTGATACGAACATCGTGGGTAAAATCGTCGACACTCACTGACTTTCCGTCAATTATCGCCGGTCGGAAGGTAAGTTTGCGCGCAGCACTGCGGGCTTTGTAAAAATGTTTACCATTTTCGCCCTCCTCTAACGGCCGTATATTTGCCACCTTACCATTTTTGCCCACCGCAAAAATAATCGGTATCAGTTTGGTCGGTCGCTTTGTGGGGACGAACCTCCTTTGCTGTGAATATTCAAATGCCGGTAACTCTACCGGCTGTGCTATCTTAAACCGCAGCTCATGATCGGCGGGCAATTTCTGTATTTCCATCCACGCCAATTCATAATATTGGTCGGCAACCTCATTTCGCTCATAGATTTGATTCAGGTCGCCCAACTGCAGCAGCGCCGATGCAATGTTTGCCGGTGCTTTCTCCGATTGCGCCTTGGCCAGGTATTTCTTCAGGAAAAACTCCCCGCGATTAAAGGAATGCATCAGGTATTTACTGTTTTGAGTATGCTCTTCAAATTCATTTCGCGCCCGCGGTGACGGAAATGCGGATGAGCGGTCGACGCGGGTAATTAATTTTTTCTCCAGCGTATTTACCAGCGCCAGCTCACCGTGTGGCATTAATTTTTCGTTCAGCGGTGCCTCTCCATAGCGTTTAATTGCAAAAGTGAGGTAGCGATTAGCCTTGCGCAGCAATTCGAGACCAGCCGGACCGTAGAGAGGGCGTGCCATATATTGGTCGATATAGAAATTTCCTGCCCGTACCAGCAGATCAAAAGTGAAGTCATCGCGATAGTCCTTGTGCTGACTCTCGATCCAGATAATCCGGTTCAGGTATTCCTCGAACTCGGCCGTCTTGCCCTGCGAGAGCATGGTTTCGAATAATCCCTTCAGTGCCGGGCGCTGCTCCAGCGCGTATATGCCATTATTGACTTTTTGCACGTGAAGCGCGCGTGTAAAAGCATCCCTGGCCTCTTCAAATTTTGCCGCCTGCAATAACAAGGCTGCGTAGCTGAAGTAGAGTTCACCCACTTTAGGGCTGAACGTGTCCTCATACTTCAGCAATTCGTTAATCTCCTTGAACCGCGCATCAATGTCATTGACAAGTTTACGATTTCTTATCGTTGCAGTCCGGCTGGGTGATTGTGGCCTGGCAGCCTGCAAGGCTTCCTGCAGGACCTCACTATCTGTTTGCCCGACGGCAGAATCCGGGACTTCCGCGGCCGCTTCACTCAAATCAGCCGCTTGTGGGGTCAAATCATTTTCATTCTCCCCCGTCACGTTCCAGGCAGATTCTTTTTCTGCCGCTTGCACGGCCGGTAAAACCGCAATAAGACCCGTGAACGCGCACAGCATCATCAGTGGCGCAATAAGCTCACTGATGGCATAAATATGGTTTTTCCTCGATATCAACAATCTCGCCCGGACTTCGGTAGATTAGATGTTAGCACTCCACTTTATTACTGACCGTGTATAACTTGAATTGAGCATTACCAAAAATTAACAATACACCCGCGTCAGGCGCCACCCGATGCGATACATAACTAATAAACCTGGGGCTCCAATTGCAGTTCCACATTGAACTTACGCATTATATCGGCCTGTATATTTTTAGCGAGCGCAAGGACCGCGTCACCGGGCCGATGGCCGGGGTTGATGATCACCAGTGCCTGATGCTGATGGATGCACACACCGTCATACTCACGTTGCTTCCAGCCTGCTTGCTCAATCATCCAGGCGGCTGCCAGTTTAATTTTGTCACCATGTACAAAACTGACAATTTCCGGATAGTGAGCCCGTAACTCGGTCAGTTGCCCCCGGCTGACCACAGGGTTTTTAAAAAAACTTCCACTATTTGGTATTGCGCTCGGCGATGGCAATTTGGCGTTGCGTACCTGACACACCGCATTGAAAACTTCTGCTGCAGTTGGATCAGGCTTGTTTTTCAGCGTCTTGTTAAGCTCTGGATAGCCTAGAACTGGTGAAAACTTGGTGGGCAACTTGAATCTCACACTTGTTATCACCGCACGGCCCGCCAATTGTTTTTTGAAGATACTGTCCCTGTAGTCAAACTCACATTCCGCATTGGTGAGTTGATGAAACCGGTGATCAATACTGTCAAAGTACTCCACCGCGTGTAAAACATCTTTCAGTTCCACGCCATAAGCACCTATATTCTGCATCGGTGCCGCGCCCATCAACCCGGGAATCAATGCCAGGTTTTCCAGACCATGCCACTGCCGGGCCAGACAATAGGTCACCCATTGATGCCAATTCTCGCCGGCAGCAACCTGCACCAGGACATGATCGTTTGTCTGTTCAAGCACATTTATGCCTGTTAATTGATTGTGAATTACCAGTCCGCTGTAATCCTGCTTAAACAGGGTGTTACTGCCACCCCCAAGTATCATGTATGGGAGGCCTTGCTCAGTAACGTAATGCAATGCCTGCTGCAGTTCTTCGCTCGAGTTTACCGATACAAACTGCTCAGCCAGGGCGGGCACTCCCATCGTGTTGTACTCCCGCAAACTAACATTTTGTCGGATTTGCAAGATACTAGCTGAGTGGTAAAGATTCCTGGTGAATGATCACTGCAGCCGCGTTCAGGTGATGGGAGTCTTAACCTGATCTGCCGGCAGATTTGTGTCATCCGCCGGTGCTTTATTCTGCGCCGACGCCCGCAAACGGATATGCAGATCGCTTAATTGCCTGCTATCAACGACACTGGGCGCTTCAGTTAGCAAACATGATGCGCGCTGCGTTTTCGGGAAGGCGATAACGTCGCGGATCGATGCGACACCCGACATCATGGCGACAATTCGATCCAGTCCAAATGCGATTCCGCCGTGCGGTGGCGCACCATATTTCAAGGCTTCCAGTAGAAAGCCAAATTTTTCTTCGGCTTCCCGGTCATCAATGCCGAGGACAGTAAATACTGTGCGCTGAACGTCTTTCTGGTGGATTCTAATAGAGCCTCCGCCAATTTCGGTTCCGTTAAGAACCATATCGTAGGCGCGTGACAGTACCGAGCCGGGATCACTATCTAACTGGGCCACCTGATCAACCTTTGGCGCAGTGAAAGGATGGTGTAAAGAGTCCCACCGTTGACTCTCTTGGTCTTTCTCAAACATCGGGAAATCTACCACCCATAAAGGTGCCCACAGGTCGGATGCCATGTCCAGGTCGTGCCCTACCTTGACCCGTAACGCAGCCAGTGCATCATTTACCACAGCGGCTTTGTCGGCCCCAAAGAAAACAATGTCTCCATCAGCAGCCCCTATGCGCTGCATAATCGAGTCGATTACTTCGTCAGGCAAGAATTTCAGAATGGGAGATTGCAGACCATCACGCCCCTTGGCTAAATCGTTAACCTTGACGTATGCCAGGCCTTTTGCGCCATAATTTGCCACGTAGTCCGCATAAGAATCGATTTGTTGACGGCTTAACTTTTTACTACCCTGTGGAACCAGCATCGCTGCGACGCGACCATCCGGCGCATTGGCTGGGCCGGAAAAAACCTTGAATTCAACGTCCTTCAGCAGATCAGTAATAGAAATCAAAGTTAAATCAATTCGTAAGTCGGGCCGGTCGATACCGTATTTTTCCATGGATTCCGCGTAGGTCATGCGCGGAAACGGACTAACCAACTCGACGCCCAGTTTTTCGCGGAACAGGCCGGCAATCATATCTTCCATCATTTGCATGATCTCATCCTCATTCATAAATGAGGTTTCAACATCCAATTGAGTGAACTCAGGCTGGCGATCAGCGCGCAGATCCTCGTCGCGGAAACAACGCGCAATCTGGTAATAGCGCTCAAAGCCTGCCACCATCAGCAATTGCTTGAACAATTGGGGCGATTGCGGCAAAGCAAAAAACTCTCCAGCATGCACGCGGCTGGGAACAAGGTAGTCGCGCGCACCTTCAGGCGTAGACCGTGTCAGGATAGGCGTTTCAATATCAACAAAGCCCTCGTCCTCGAGAAAATCACGGAAATATTTTGTCACTCCACTGCGCAAACGGAATATCTGCTGCATATTCTCGCGACGCAGATCCAGGTATCGGTATTTCAACCTGACTGCTTCGCTCACGTCATCTTCATCCAACTGAAAGGGAATCGGTTCGGCACGATTGAGAACTTCTATTTCGCTAGCGTAAACCTCGACCATGCCGGTCGGCAAATCAGGATTGACGGTGCCTTCAGGCCTGGCCCGAACTTTGGCAGAAACGCTCAATACATGCTCATTACGCACCGTATCCGCTACGGCGAACGCATCCGTAACATCCGGATCAACCACCACTTGCAATAACCCGCTGGCATCACGAAGATCAATGAAGATAACGCCGCCATGATCGCGGCGGCGTTGCACCCAACCCGACACGCTGACAGTATCGCCAATCAGGGACTCATTGACCTGTTCACAATTGTGACTACGCAGTTTTTTCATCTCGCTCTCTCTCGCCATCTTTCAACTTGAGCTCATCACTGAGCTTTTCTGCCTCAACTGGATCGTCCAGCGGATTAACCACCCCGGCAGACAAGATCATTTTTAATCCGACTTCCACCGGTACATTTAACCTGATCACATCATCTGGCGGAACCATGATATAAAACCCCGACGTCGGATTCGGCGTGGTCGGCACATAAATATTAATCAACTCCCGACCGGCGACACGTTTAAACTCTTTCGGCGTTTCTCCAGTGACGAATGCCAGCATCCACAGTCCGCGGCGCGGATATTCAACCAGCACAACTTCGCGGAAAGACTGGCTGGCATCGGCGAACAGGCTGGCGGTAACCTGTTTTACGGCACCATAAACTGTACGCACCAGGGGAATTCGGGAGAGCAGCGATTCCCATGCATTGATCAGCCGCCTTCCGAAGAAGTTGGCTACCACCAGCCCTGTCAGTATTACCAAAGTCAAGGTAAGGATGACCCCGAGGCCGGGAATCTCAAAACCGATCAGGTTTTCAGGCCGGTACTCCTGCGGCAGCAGCAACAATGACCGGTCTATTAATCGGATCGAAAAATTCAGAATCCAATAGGTCGCCAGCAATGGCAGCCATATCAGCAGGCCAGCGACAAAATAGCGTCTAAGGCGCTGCATCATGAACTTGCCCCTGCATCGCTCTGAGTCTCAGTATTCGATTTACTTTCGCCGCCCGGTGATGTGTCATTGACTTTGCCGTCTGCATCACCGGTTTTGGTTTTTTTGCCTGAATCCTTGAAATCCGTTGCATACCAACCGGTACCCTTGAGGCTGAACGCCGCTGCCGTCAATTGCTTGCGCAATGCTGCCACACCACAGACAGGACAGAGTTCCAGCCTGGGGTCAGACAACTTTTGCAGGGCCTCCAGTTGGTGGCCGCATTCGCTGCATTTGTATTGATAAATAGGCATGCTAGTGGGAGCGCCCCGGAGGGTCGTTCGAAGGAATTCAATCTAAGGTTTGAAAATCTCGCGTATTATAGGCGTAACGAGAACCAATTAACTACCTGCAAGGGTCAATTTTTGCAGCAAAATAGAACCGCAACGAGTGTTACCGCGCAAATCCCTGTCGGTGCCTATTGCAACAATATCCCGATACATGTCCAATAGATTGCCAGCGACAGTGATTTCTTCGACCGGATAAACCAGCTCACCATTCTCAACCCAGTAGCCGGCCGCGCCGCGGGAATAGTCACCGGTCACCATGTTGATCCCGGATCCGATCAGTTCAGTGACCAGTAAGCCGGTATTCATAAGCGCTAACAGTTCATCAAACGACTGGCCGGTATCAGACACCAACAGATTGTGAACTCCACCAGCGTTTGCGGTTGTCTGCATACCCAGCTTGCGTGCTGTATATGATCCAAGTAAATATCGTTGCAACTGGCCCTCAGTGACGATGGGAGCCTGCTCGAGGGTAGCAACACCCTCGTTGTCGTGCCAGGTGCTGCCAATGCCACCTGGCAAATGAGGGTTTTCAGAGATAGTTACAAAATCGGGCATTATCCCGTCGCCGATCCTGTCCAGCATGAAACTGGCTTTCTTATAGATAACACCCCCCTTAAGTGCACCCATAAGATGGTTGATCAAACTTCTGGCGGTGTTCGCATCAAATAGAACCGGTGTTTTTGTCGAAGCAATTTTTCGTGCATCCAGTCGGTTTACCGTACGTTTCGCTGCGGTAATACCAATATCTTCTGCACCGGCCAACTTGCTGGGGTCACGATTGCTGTCATACCAATAATCCCTCTGCATCCCATTTTCGCTTTGCGCGATTACAGAACATGACAGGCTATGTTGAGTTAACTGGCGTTCACTGTAAAACCCGTGGGAATTTGCATACACAGATGTACCGCTGTAAGAATTCACACTGGCACCTTCACTGTTGGAAATTTTCGAATCGAACTGCAATGCCGAGCGCTCACATTCAAGCACCAAATCTGCGAATTGCGATACGTCCAATGGCCAGGGATGAAATAGTCCGAGATCATCAAAATTAGTGGCCATTAACTCCTTGTCAGCCAATCCAAAGCAATCGTCTGCGCCGGTGTGATCGGCTATTGAAGCCGCCGCATCAATCATCTCCCGAACGCCGTGTTCACCGAGGTCAGCGCTACTCGCGGACCCGGTTTTCTGGTTCTTGAAAACGTTAACCACCAGCTGGGCATCATTGTGTTTTTCCACTGTCTCTAATTCCTGCTGGCGCGCGGTAACGGAAACCCCGGTACCCTGATGTATCGAGAGTTCAGCCTGATCAAGGCCTTTATCATGTGCATAATCAAGGGCCAGCCGTGCGACCTCGGCAAGGCCTGTTTGAACAGTGTCTGCATTCATAGCTGCACTCCTCCCACTGTCAACGCATCCATTTTCAAGGTAGGCTGGCCAACGCCCACCGGCACGCTCTGACCGTCCTTGCCGCACACGCCGACTCCGGAGTCGAGCGCCATATCATTGCCAACCATGCTGACGGTGTGCATCGCCTCAGGTCCATTGCCGATCAATGTTGCACCTTTGACCGGCCGCGTAATTTTTCCGTTTTCAATCAGGTAGGCTTCGCTGGAAGAAAACACAAATTTGCCCGAAGTAATATCGACCTGCCCGCCGCCGAAGTTAACGGCGTAAAGACCCTTATCAACCGATTTAATGATCTCTTCGGGATCATGCTCTCCCGCATGCATATAAG
>JAHHOC010000487.1 GCA_018677115.1 Arenicella sp.
GTATTGGTAACGTCGCCACCATGCGCCAGGCGCTGGAGTGCTGTCATAAAGGCTGGGGCGAATCCTTCATCATCGGCGTAGCGGGTGCCGGGCAGGAAATTTCCACGCGGCCGTTTCAGCTGGTGACAGGCCGATCATGGAAAGGCACTGCATTCGGCGGCGCCCGTGGACGCACCGATGTGCCGAGGATTGTCGACTGGTATATGGACGGCAAAATCAATATTGATGACCTGATCACCCACACCATGCCGCTGGATGACATTAACAGCGCCTTTGACCTGATGCACGAAGGCAAGTCGATCCGTTCCGTGGTTCTTTACTAAACAGACCGAAACCAATGGAACATTTAGCGAGCAACAAGATATTCGGAGGCCAGCAGCTGCAATTCCGGCATCCATCATCGGTGTTGAATTGTGATATGCAGTTCTCCATATTTCTGCCACCGCAGGCTGAAACTGGCGAGGTGCCGGCTTTGTACTGGTTATCCGGTTTAACCTGCACCGACCAGAACTTTGTGACCAAGGCCGGAGCGCAAAAATACGCCGCTAAACACGGTATTGCCGTGATCTGCCCGGATACCAGCCCCCGCGGCGATGGGGTGCCGGATGATCCTGATGAAAGCTGGGATTTCGGTTTGGGTGCGGGATTTTACGTCAACGCCACACAGCAGCCATGGGCCAAGCATTATCAAATGTATGATTATGTGGTGGACGAGCTACCGCAGCTAGTCGACGAAAACTTCGCCGTTGATTCATCGCTGACTGCGATCTCCGGCCATTCCATGGGTGGACATGGCGCACTGACGATCGCGCTTAAAAACCCGGGTCGATTTAAATCGGTGTCCGCGTTTTCACCCATAGCCTCGCCGCTTAATTGTCCCTGGGGGCAGAAGGCGCTGGGCAACTATATTGGTCCCGATCAAGCCGATTGGGAACAATATGACACCTGTAAGCTGATTGGGCAGGCCGAGCAACATATACCGATGCTGGTCGATCAGGGTGGGGCGGATGACTTCCTTGAAGAACAGCTCAAGACTGAGTTGCTGATCAAGGCATGCGAAGAGGCGGATTATCCGGGCGATATCCGCTTTCAGGAGGGCTATGATCATTCCTACTTCTTTATCGCCAGTTTTATTGGCGAGCACATCGATTTTCACTCCAAACATCTATGGAGCTAGGCCGCGCATTGACGATTCAGAATGCCGGAGCGAAGTTTATACGCCGGTTTGCTGTGTTGTTATTGTGTCTGGCAAGTGGAGTAGCGCACGCGGTTGTTCAGGGAGGACAGATAAACACCGACAATGCTGCCGAATGGGTACAGCAGGGCCCGGATGCTATTGGCGGAATTGGCGACTGGTTTATCAGTAATGGCACTTTGTGTGCTGTCATTTCCGGTATCGAGCACGAAGGCGAATTCTCCGCCAAAGGCGGGGTATTGATCGATCTTGGGTATTGTGACCGGGCGGATGACCACTTTACCCACGTAAACGACCTGCTGGGTGATTCCAGCCGACCCATGGATGTTGACAAGATCGACGTTGAGATTGGTGAATCGTCTGCCACCATCGTTACCCTCGGGCGCAATTCCGGCGTGGTGGTTGAGTCCCGATATACGTTGACTGAGCAGCAGCCTACTCAGCTATCGGTTTCCAAGCGCATCCGTATAGCGGATAAGGATCATGCTGATTTTAACTACTACTCGCCGCTATGGTTCAATTACCATTCGCTCGAAACCTATGTGTACTCGACCACAGATTTTGCCCGTAACAAAGGATTCAGCAATGTGGATTTTGTCAGTCGGGGCTCCGATGCCATCAGCGAAGCGACCCACAATGCGGATACCCTGATCCTGCCGAGCCCACCTGAAGCAGCTGCACCGATCGCCTACGGCTGGCAAATGCGTTCGGCTCAGCGGGTGAGCGGCAACAAACGCTATGACCTGCCAAAGTTTGTTTTAAGCGACGAGCAGTCCAGCATGGTTTTGGTGGTAGCGGATTCGTTCTATATCGGCGATGGCAGCAAATTAGGATTCCTGCAACTGCTGCAGATTCCTTTGCTGTCGCTGGATGAGGGTGATGCCATTGAGCTGGAAGAGGTTTTCTATGTCGGCGATCGCGCCGATGTGGCATCGGTGACCGACCAGCTGTTGCAGGGCGCTCCGTCAGTTTCTGGTCGAGTGCGAGATCCTGCTAGCGCACTACACGTTGAGCTAACAGATGGCACACCGGTCACCTTCGTGCGGCCCGACCCTGATGGACGATTTTCATTCCGTGTGCCGGAAGGCGATTACCGGATTCGCCACCTCGGAACGGCTGCGCGCGAGATAGAGCACCCCCTGACGGTGGAGGGCAAGGAGGTGAACCTGGGCCTGATGGCATTACCGAAAGCCGCAATGCTGGAACTGCCCGCTGGCGAGGCGATGCGATTGGTGTTTGTCGGCATTAACGGTACCCCCAACCCCGATTTCGATGACCGGCTTACCGGGTATTCCGTTAGCGATGATGAAGGCCAGCATTTTCGCGATAAGGTGTCGCAGGTGTTTCTGGCCGGGATTGAATCAGATCGCCGCCAGGTCGAGCTGGCAGCAGGCGAATACCGGGTCTACGCCACACGCGGTCCCGAACACTCGCTATCGGTCACTGAAGTTTCTGTAAAACCCGGATCACATAGCGCATTGGAAATCGCCGTGCCACAGCGCGTGCTGGATACGCCCGGCTACATCGCAGCGGATTTGCATGTTCACTCCGGCCTCAGTTTTGACAATACATTCTCTACCAGTGAACGGGTCCGGACATTTGTCGCTGAGCATGGCGAGGTGATGGTCTCCAGCGAACACGACCGGCCCACCGACTTCAATCCATTTCTGCGCGCAATGGGTGTCACCGATAAAATCATCTCTATTCCTGCTGCTGAGATGACCAGCATCGTGGCAACCAGGTCGCACCCGCATACCGGCGGCCACCTGAATTTTTTCCCTTTCAAGCCGCAGCCCCTGGCTTTCCGCAACGGCATGTTCAAGCATGAAGACCGGCGCCTGCGGGACATTCTGCATGAGGTGCGTGAAACCCAGCCCGGGATAATTGCCCAGTTGAACCATGCGCGATGGAATACGTTGTTGTCAGGTGAGATACCAGACAACTACCAGGAACTGATCGCCAATGGCCAGTTCCTCGATCATATGGGTGTGGCAAAGTACCCCTATAATCCGTCCGCACCCATTGACTCGATTCCCAACAATTCCCTGATCGAGCCGGACCCGGAAACAGGGGTGCGGGATATTGATGTGGATGCGATGGAGCTGATGAACGGTGCGGGTAAATATTATGCCAAACGGATTGAGGCACTGCGCAAGGACTGGCTGTCGTTCCTGTTGCAGGGCCTGCATATCACCGGCACCGCCAACAGTGATTCGCACCATGCCAATGAACAGGTGGCGATTCCGCGCAATATGGTCGCAGTGGCTGGAGACAGCGTTGCCACCTTTGATCAGGGCGAATTTTTACAGGCACTGCGTAGCGGCAATATCTATGGCACTACCGGCCCGATGATCGAAGTGTCACTTTCCGGCGCGACCATGGGGCAGACCTTCCGGGGGTCAAAAGGCGTGTTAAAGGTTCGGGTCAGGCACGCGGACTGGGTGCCGGTGGAGACGCTGTCGGTGCAGTTTAATGGCCGTGAAATTGCACGTCGGGTTATCGGTGATCAAAGCGAATTCGAAATAGCCGTCGAAGCCACAGAAGACGGCTTCGTCACCGTGGTGGTGGAAGGGCCCGCCAGTGAAGATTATTCCGCGGTCTATGCGGATATCAC
>JAHHOC010000496.1 GCA_018677115.1 Arenicella sp.
CGGCAGTTAGCGGAACCCACCACCGACACAAAACAAGACTCAAGATAAAGAGAGGCAAGAGATGAATTTAAATCTCACGATGATAGTGCAGGCACTGTTCTTTGTTGTTTTTGTCTGGTTTAGCAAGAAGTATGTCTGGACGCCGCTGATTGGCGCGCTGAATGAACGCAAGACACAGATCGCTGACGGCCTCGCCGCGGCAGAAAAAGGTCAGGCGGCTGAGGTGGAGGCACAGAAACAAGCGGAACAGGTAATAGCTGAAGCCAAATCCCAGGCAAGCCAGATAATTGCCAATGCCGAGAAGCGAGGGGGTGCGGTAGTAGAGGAAGCGAAGACTACCGCCACCGGCGAAAAGCAACGTATTATCGACTCTGCGCAAGCTGAGGTAGAGCAGGATGTACACAGCGCACGGGAAGCTTTGCGCAGTCAGGTTTCTTCAATCGCGGTTGCCGCGGCCAGCAAGATTGTTGACAGAGAGATCGATGAGTCAGCTCATGCTGACTTGCTGGACGATCTGATAAAACAGCTTGAATCCTAGCCCGCAATTGTAGCCATGGCAGATTACGCATCAACAGCCCGTCCTTACGCCAAAGCCGTGTTTGAGTTGGCGGGAGAAAGCGGCGCGTTTGACGCGTGGACCGCGGCACTCGAGCACATTGTAGCGGTTACCGGTGACACTGATTTTCGCACCCTGATTAATGAACCCAGGGTCAGCCGCGCGCAAATCGCCGGGCTGTTGATTGATGTCAGCAAACAATACCTGCCCGCCGGTGGTGAGAATTTTGTCAGCCTGCTGGTGCAGAATGATCGACTTGATGCGGTTGCCGATATTCAACAACAATTTGCTGAGCTGGTGGCCAAAGCCCAGGCCTCGGTGCACGCTGAGGTGCTGACAGCGATGGCACTGAACGAGCAGCAAAAATCTGCTTTGCAGGCCGCGCTTGAAAAGCGGCTCGGATTAAAAGTACAGCTTGAAGAAACCATTGATAGCACGCTGGTTGGCGGTGCAATTGTTAAAGCCGGTGATTTGGTAATAGACGGCTCTGCCAGAGGACGAATAGAGAAATTAACCACCGCCTTGCTTCGATGAGCGCATGCTCTGAATCCGCATATGGTGGCAGAACAAACACAGATATTAACTTTGAATTATTAACGTTTAGGACTTGATGTCATGACCACGCAATTAAACCCATCTGAAATCAGCAACCTGATCAAAGATCGGATTAAGAATTTTGAAGCAACAGCTGAATCCCGCACCGAGGGCACGGTAGTGAGCCTGACAGACGGTATTGCCCGTATTCACGGCTTAACCGAAGCGATGCAAGGCGAGATGTTGGAATTCCCCGGAGCTATATTCGGCCTGGCGCTGAACCTGGAGCAGGATTCAGTGGGTGCGGTAGTAATGGGCGAGTATAAGAATATCTCCGAAGGTGACACGGTTAAATGCACCGGCCGCATTCTGGAAGTGCCGGTTGGCCCTGCCCTGCTGGGCCGGGTGGTGGATACACTGGGAATGCCCATCGACGGTAAAGGCGCAGTAGAGACAACTGAGTCTTCGCCAATCGAAAAAGTGGCGCCGGGCGTTATTGAGCGCGAGGGTGTCGCCCAGCCGCTGGAAACCGGGTTTAAGTCCATTGACAGCATGGTGCCAATCGGCCGTGGGCAGCGGGAGTTAATTATTGGTGACCGTCAAACCGGCAAAACCGCGGTGGCGATCGATACCATCATCAATCAGAAGGGCACTGGGGTTAAGTGCATCTATGTGGCAATTGGACAGAAAGCATCGTCGGTGGCAACCGCGGTACGCAAGCTCGAAGAGCACGGTGCGATGGAGTACACAACTGTTGTAGCTGCGAATGCTTCGGATTCGGCTGCATTGCAATACCTCGCACCGTACGCCGGCTGTTCAATGGGCGAATATTACCGCGACAATGGTGAAGACGCGTTGATCATTTATGACGATTTGTCGAAACAGGCAGTAGCCTACCGCGAAGTGTCGTTGTTGCTGCGTCGCCCTCCGGGTCGCGAAGCTTATCCGGGCGATGTATTTTATCTTCACTCAAGATTACTGGAACGTTCGTCACGTATTAACGCGACGGAAGTGGAGCGATTGACCGGCGTGAAAGGAAAAACCGGCTCCCTAACCGCGCTGCCAATAATCGAAACCCAGGCCGGAGATGTGTCCGCGTTTGTTCCTACCAACGTTATTTCAATTACCGATGGCCAGATTTTTATGGAAACAGACTTGTTCAATTCCGGTATTCGTCCGGCGGTGGATCCCGGTTTATCGGTATCACGGGTTGGTGGTGCGGCACAAACCAACATTATCAAAAAACTGGGTGGCGGAATTCGACTGGCATTGGCCCAATACCGAGAGTTGGCCGCGTTCTCGCAGTTTGCCTCTGATCTTGATGAAGCGACCCAGGCGCAGCTGGC
>JAHHOC010000500.1 GCA_018677115.1 Arenicella sp.
GGTGAACAGCGGGCAGGTCAGCGAGCAACGGATCGACCAATCGGTGCGCCGGATTCTGCGCAACAAGATTGACCTCGGCTTGTTTGAAAATCCGCTGGTTGATGAAGCGGCAGTCAGTGAACAGGTAAATTTAGCGGATTATGTCGAGCAGGGGATCGACGCGCAGCGTAAATCGATTGTTCTGCTTAATAACAAGGCACCCGGCCAACCGACCCTGCCATTATTGGAAGGCAGTAAAGTATTCCTCGACGGCATTCAACCGTCGGCCATTGAACCTTTTGCCCAGGTGGTGGGCGATCCTGCCAACGCGGATGTCATCGTGCTCTACCTCGATGCCGTTTTCAATGGCAACCAGCCCGCGGGTTCGGAAAAAATGGCCGATCGCATAATTGCGGCTTTATTACCGGATACTGATTTGAACTTCTCAGCCCGCCAGTTAGAAAAAGTGGCTGACTATGCCGGCCGGAAACCGCTGGTAACGGTGGTAAACTTGAATCGCCCGGCTATCCTGACCGAGGTTAACCAGCACAGCTCAGCCCTGCTCGGGTCTTTTGGCGTGTTCGATAGCGTGATTGCCGAAGCATTGTTCGGTGTATTTAACCCGGGTGGAAAATTACCGTTTGAAATTCCTGCGTCGATGACGGCTGTAGAACAACAACTGGAAGATGTGGCGGACGATACACAACAACCGGTATTCCCGTATGGACATGGGCTAAGCTATTGAAATATAAGATAGTCAGTTTGAATATCGGCAGGTCGGAAGCATTGCGCGACTACCACCAGCAGTCCTTCTCGTCGGCAATCCGCAAGATCCCGATCAGTGCAGCGGTGTTGCTGTCGAAAAACGGCTTGAGCGGAGACTATTCGCACGAACCATTTCATGGCGGCAAGCAGCGGGCACTGCACGTTTTTTGTCATGAGAATTATGCGTTCTATAACGATAAAGCCGGGTATCAATTGCCGATACCCGCTTTTGGCGAAAATCTAACTGTGGCTGGTTATGATGAGTCGATTGCGAATGTCGGTGATGTGCTGAGAATTGGAGAAGCTGTGGTGCAGGTATCACATCCGACTGAGCGTTGCGCCAAGATAGGCAAAAGCCTCGGGCTTCCCAAAATGCTTAAATGGGTGCATGAGGAACTGCGCACAGGCTACTACTTCAGGGTACTTGAAGAAGGGAAGATTTCAATAGCTTCGAACCTTGAGTTGCTTGAAACCGGTCCGGCTCATTTAAACGTAGCGGCGCTGAACCGCCTATTGTTCAAACAGCCCGATCGCGCCGAAATGGATCGGGTGTTGCTGAGCCCCTTGTTGTCGCCGCAATGGAAAACCCGTGCCCGCGAACTCTATCAGCGCACCGGTCTCTGAGCCGGTCTCTGAAAGGAGGCCGGTGCCGTGGTCGTTACTAGGAAGCTGACTGCATATGGTAGAAACACAGTTTATTGCCATCCGGGTCGCGCACATAGCCGCCGTAGAAAAAATCGTTTCGGTTGCCCGGTTCACCGTCGTCGGTGGCGCCGAGACTGATGGCTTTGTCGTACAGCGCTTTAGCACCTTCCGGTGAGCCACCGGGAATGGCCACCATATTGCCGTTTCCGCAGTGCTGTGCCTGCTCATCATAGGGGATGCAGACAGCCAGCATTGCACCGCGATCAGAGGTGCCGTAAAACTTGATTCGGTCCATGCCGAATATCTGTTTGCCGCCAATATCCGCTAGTAACGCGTCATAGAAAGCGACTGCCCGCTGCATATCGTTGGTGCCAATGGTGGTATATCCGATCATTATATTGTTCCTGTCTGGTTAGTAGCTTGGTGTTAGTTTAAGTTAATCGACGGCGCTCCAGTAAATATTATTAGTTAGATTGCCGGCTGGCCTCGTATCTTGCACACATATCCATCATCGCCGGTTCATCGTATTCGCGTAAGCCGCTCAATACCAGGTTTTTGACCCCCGAACCAACAACGATCCCATCACCCAGCAGCGCGAAATGCAATTTCGCGTTGCCGCGTTTGCCTTCCACTTCCAGCTCGGTGGATTCAAGTGATACATCGACGCTATTGAAATTCAGGCGATCAAACTCAAACGCCATGCTCTGGTA
>JAHHOC010000502.1 GCA_018677115.1 Arenicella sp.
TGCCGTGGCACACAGTGGCGTGAAACAGGGAGACAGTGTTCTCGACCTGGCAGCGGGCAGTGGTGACCTGTCGATAAAATTTTCCCGCCGTGTCGGTGACGAGGGCTATGTTGTAGTTACCGACATCAACCCAGCTATGCTGGAGCAGGGTCGTCAGCGACTGGCCGACGCAGGTTGTGCGGGCAATGCTGAATTTTGCCTAGTCAACGCCGAGCAATTACCGTTTGCCGATAACAGTTTTGATTGCATATCGATCGGCTTTGGCCTGCGCAACGTCACTCACAAGGACCGCGCGCTGGCTTCTATGCAACGTTGTCTTAAACCGGGGGGAAGGGCGCTGGTACTCGAATTCTCCCAACCCACCAATGACAACTTCCGACGCCTTTACGATGCGTACTCCTTCAATGTCATCCCCAGGCTAGGCAACTGGCTGGCTAACGACAGTGAAAGTTATCAATACCTGGTCGAATCTATTCGCCGTCACCCGTCACAGGATGAACTCAAGCAGATGATGTTGGACGCTGGTTTTGATAAGGTCCGCTACCACAATCTTACCGGTGGGATTGTGGCATTGCACATCGGTTACAAATTCTGAGCCGATGCTGCTTGAATTACTCGAACTGGCGGGCAACAACGCCCTGCAACATGATTCCGGCAGTCGGGAGCGGCTGCGTAAGCTGTCGGGAAACAGTATGGTGCTGACAATCCAGCCGATACAACAGTCCATTGCGGTGATGTGTGCCCCGGGCAGTATCGAGTTTTCTGCCTCGCCACCCGTCAAAGTTGACGTGCGAATTAACACCACTGTTAATGCACTGATAAAACTATCCCGTCACGGAATGGAGAATGCGGATCTGCAACCCGGTGAGTTGGAAATATCCGGCGACCCGGTGATAGGGCAGCGTTTTGCGCAATTACTATCGGAACTCGACATCGACTGGGAAGCATTTTTAGCTGAACATCTTGGCGATGTGCCGGCACATTTACTTAGCCACGCGGCCAGCACGGCAAAAGGCGTGGCCTCTGAATCGAAACAGCTGGTGCAGACCAGAATGAATAAACTGCTTACTGAAGATTTGCAACTGGTGGCAAGCAAGGCGGAGGTGGAGGAATTTCTAGACCAGGTAGATGATTTACGGGCTGACGCAGACCGCCTGGCCGCGAGAGTCAGCCGGCTGCAGAACTGAGAAATCTGGCGCTGTCATGCAAAACAACCGCACATCTATTATACGCCTGCGCCAGATCCGCCGCGTGATCAGGAAATATGAGTTGGTTTCTTTGCTCGATGACCTGGCGCTTTCAAAAAAAGCACGCATGGCAGTACGATTGCTGTTTGGTTCGGCCACGCTCGCGGATGACGTGCGTGGTGCCCGTATCAGGCAGGCGCTTGAAGAGCTGGGTCCGGTATTCGTCAAATTTGGCCAGGCCCTGTCTACCCGCCCGGACCTGCTTCCCGCCGACATCGCGCTGGAACTAACCAAACTACAGGATGAAGTGCCACCCATTGAAGGCGAACAGGCAATTGATACCATCCGGGCGGCCTACAACAATGAATTTGACGAGATTTTTGAATCTGTAGATTCGCATCCCATGGCCTCTGCCTCGGTCGCACAGGTGCATGCGGCCACACTCAGGCAAGGCAACGCTCTTGAAGGCAAGAATGGCAAAAAAAATCCGCAGGTTGTGGTCAAGGTATTGCGGCCGGGAATTGAAAAAACCATCGAGAGTGATCTTGGAATCATGTACCTGATGGCAGGTCTACTGCAAAAACACTGGGCGCGGGGTGAACAGTTCAAACCATTGGAAGTGATCAGGGAATACGACCACACCATCCATGATGAGCTGGATTTGCGGACCGAAGCAGCTAACTGTGCGCAGATGGGCGCGAATTTTGCCGATACAGATATTATCTACGTGCCCAGGGTTTATTGGGATTATACGCATAAGAATGTCACCGTAATGGAGCGCATTTATGGCACATCTATCCGCGAGTTCGACAAATTGCGCGAGCAGGGACACGATCTGGCACGATTAGCAAACGATGGTGTCGAAGTTTTCTTTAAGCAAGCCTTTGAGGACAACTTTTTCCACGCTGACATGCACCCGGGAAATATATTTGTATCCGCAGAGGGCAAATGGATTGCGGTTGATTTCGGCATTATGGGAACACTTAATGACCAGGACAAGCAGTACCTTGGTGAGATGTTGCTGGGCTTTTTTAATCGCGACTATCGTTCGATTGCCGATGCCCATTTGCGCGCCGAATGGATTCCTGTGGATACCCGGGTAGAAGAATTCGAAACTGCGATTCGTACAGTTTGCGAACCCATTTTTGCCAAGCCGATCAGCGAAATTTCGTTCGGCAATGTATTGTTGCAACTGTTTCAGACAGTGCGCCGATTTGAAATTCCGGTTCAGCCTCAATTAGTACTGCTCTACAAAACACTGCTCAACATCGAGGGTCTGGGCAGACAGCTCTATCCGCAGTTAAACTTGTGGGATTCCGCCAAGCCCTTCCTCGAAGAATGGATGAAGCAGCAGCACTCGCCCCAGGCACTGCTAAACGACCTTAAGCGCGATTGGCCCCAATGGCGGGCGCTGCTGCCGAAAGTGCCGCAAATGTTGGAAGCACTGGCGGAAGGCAGCAGTGGCGAGCATCGGGCTGAACTGGTAGCGCTGCGTTCACAATTGCGGGTGCAACAACGAAGAAATCTGCGCCAGCTATTTCACCAGTTGCTGGGCTTCGGCCTGGCGGGCACAGGGTTACTGATCTACCTGCTGGTTGAATCAAGCGTCATAGCCCCATCCGCTGTCAGTGCAATAGCGCCCTGGGTGGGTGGGAGTGGCCTGATTTGGGCTTATTTCAAGTCTCGCTAGTCTAAAAACGTAAACAGCTGTCAAATGTTTGCCCCCAGCCGCTGGTTCGGTTGCAACCCAGCGCTTAAACCGTGTATGTTGTGGAATTCGTATTAGTTAAAATAATTCTTGGACATATACCTCAGATAAGGTAGGAGAAGAAAATGGGTCTATTTGATTTTGCAGCCGATATCGGCCAAAAAGTGTTCGGCATCGGGGATGCCGATGCTGCTGAAAAAATTAAAGAAAAAATCGAAAGCAACAATCCCGGTGTGAGCGATCTTAGCGTTTCATTAGACGGCGATGTTTGCAGTATTGGCGGCACTTGCGATTCCGCTATGGCGCGGGAAAAAGTGGTACTGATGGCGGGCAACATGAAAGGCGTTGGCTCGGTAAATGTTGACAATCTTAAGGGTGGGGTTATACCAACCGCTACGGCGGATAGTGCGGAAGCAGACAGCGAAGCTGCCGCAGAAACCGAGTATTACACTATTGAAAGTGGCGACACACTGTGGGGTATCGCTGCTAAATTTCTTGGCAATGGCAGCAAATATACAGAGATTTTTGAAGCCAACCGCGAAGTAATCGAAGACCCCGATAAAATTTTCGTAGGACAAAAAATTCGCATTCCTCGTTAAGTCAGCACATTAAGTTAACCAATAACGGCCCGCAGTGACGGGCCGTTTCTTTATTCTGCGCTTATTAGCCGAAGATTCCCAACAGATATAGAGCCAGATAGCTCCAGATCCTGCTCAGTGTGCGCTTTTTAAAGCAACTCAGGTACTTGAAAATCAGTTGATCCACTCCTATACTCCCATTCCCGAGTAAAATACTCAGGTTTAATTCATGAAACTGACAACCAAGGGTCGTTATGCCGTCACGGCAATGATGGATTTAGCGCTGCACGCCAAGCTGGACCACGTCGCCCTGACAGATATTGCCGAACGCCAGAATATCTCCCTGGCCTACCTCGAGCAGCTGTTCGGCAGTTTACGCAAAGCCGGCCTAGTCAACTCCGTGCGTGGTGCTAGGGGAGGGTATTTGCTGGCACGAGAAGACAAGAAAATTTCGCTGGCTGATATCCTGATCGCGGCAGACGAACAAATTAATATGACCTGTGGCGGAGGCAGCGCATGCAGTGACAAAGATCCCTGCCTGACCCACAATCTGTGGAATAACCTGAGTCAGGAGTTTTTCGAATTCCTGGACAGTAAAAAATTAAGTGACCTGGTACGTACTCGACATGTTCAGACCATGGCAACCCGGCAGGATGTCACTCAGATCGGCGACATTCCAATATTGATTCATAATGTACAAAGCCATGACTGAAGTTGCAGAACAAAATAAGGATCTTAAGGATCTCGTAAAGCGCGAATACAAAGAAGGCTTTGTCACCGAGATTGAATCGGACACACTGGCCCCGGGGCTGGACGAAGACGTGGTGCGCCTGATATCCGAGAAGAAAGGCGAACCGGAATTCATGCTGGAATACCGGCTGAAGGCATTCCGTCGCTGGCAGAAAATGAAGGAGCCCGATTGGGCGCACATCAACTATCCCAAAATAGACTTTCAGGCTATCTCCTACTACTCGGCACCAAAGGCCCTGCCGAAACTGGAAAGTCTCGATCAGGTTGATCCCAAATTGCTTGAGACCTATGAGAAGCTCGGTATACCGCTGGAAGAACAGAAAATGCTGGCCAATGTGGCTGTGGACGCCGTATTCGATTCGGTCTCGGTCCGCACCACATTTCGCGAGACTTTGTCAGCCGCCGGTGTTATTTTCATGCCGATTTCCGAGGCTGTTCATGAACACCCGGAACTGGTGAAAAAATACCTCAGTAGCGTGGTGCCGGTACAGGACAATTATTACGCTGCCCTCAACTCTGCTGTATTCAGCGACGGGTCATTTGTGTTTATCCCCAAGGGCGTCCGCTGCCCGATGGAGTTGTCGACCTATTTTCGTATTAACGAAATGAATACCGGTCAATTCGAACGCACCCTGATCATTGCCGAAGAAGATGCTTATGTGAGTTACCTTGAAGGCTGTACCGCACCGCAACGCGACGAAAACCAGTTACACGCCGCAGTGGTCGAACTGATTGCACATGAAGGTGCCGAGATTAAATATTCAACGGTGCAGAACTGGTATCCCGGAGATGAAAATGGCAAAGGCGGAATATATAACTTTGTCACCAAGCGTGGCCTGTGCAAAGGCGATAATTCCAAGATCTCCTGGACCCAGGTTGAAACCGGTTCCGCTATTACCTGGAAATACCCGAGCGTAGTGTTGCAGGGCGACAATTCAGTGGGTGAGTTTTACTCAGTGGCGTTGTCTCACAATAAACAGCAGGCGGACACCGGCACCAAAATGATCCACATGGGCAAAAACACGTCCAGCACCATTATCTCCAAGGGTATTTCTGCCGGTCACGGTCAGAACACCTACCGCGGCCTGGTGAAAGTTTTAAAAGGTGCTGACAATGCGCGCAATTTCTCACAGTGCGACTCGTTGTTGATGGGTGACCGTTGCGGTGCGCATACCTTCCCATACATTGAGGTGCAAAATCCGAGTGCCAACCTGGAACATGAAGCGACCACATCGAAAATATCTGAAGACCAGTTGTTTTACCTGATGCAACGGGGCCTGTCGGCGGAAGCCGCCGTGTCGATGATCGTCAACGGGTTTTGCAAAGAAGTGTTCCGCGAATTGCCGATGGAATTCGCAGTGGAAGCACAAAAACTATTAGACATTTCCTTAGAGGGAGCAGTGGGATAATTACTATGTTATCAATCAAGAATTTACATGCTTCAGTATTCGATACGCCGATTCTTAACGGTATCGATCTGCAAGTTAATGCGGGTGAAGTGCATGCCATTATGGGACCAAACGGATCCGGTAAGAGCACGCTGGCGAACGTTATTGCCGGCAGGCCCGGATATGAAATTACTGCCGGCAGCGTCGAGTACCTGGGTCAGGATATCGCTGGGCTCGAGGCGGATGAACGAGCTTGCGAGGGTATTTTTCTCGCCTTTCAATATCCTGTTGAGATTCCCGGTGTTAGCAATATGGCAATGCTCAAGGCTGCTATCAATTCCATTCGCAAATATCGGGGTGAAGCGGAAATTACCGCGGCTGACTTCCTGAAACTAATCCGCAATAAAGCCGAGCTGGTGGAAATGAAACAGGAGTTCTTGAAAAGATCGGTTAACGAAGGATTTTCCGGTGGCGAAAAAAAGCGCAATGAAATTCTGCAGATGGCGATGTTGGAACCCAAATTGGCGTTGCTCGATGAAACCGACTCAGGGCTGGATATTGATGCGCTGAAGATCGTTGCACAGGGTGTCAACGCGTTGCGAGGAGAAGACCGGGCCATCGTGTTAGTAACTCATTACCAACGCCTGCTGGATTATATCGTTCCCGATTTTGTACATGTTTTGAGCGCGGGCAAGATTGTTAAGTCAGGTGATAAATCGCTGGCGCTGAAACTTGAACAAGAGGGTTACAGCTGGATCGAAGACGAATTGCAACAAGCCAGCTAATGAATATCGCCGCAGATCAAAACCAAAGCTGGCTGGAGCAACACACCCATGCCCCGGTAGTGGGCCAGGAACTGGAATGGCTGAAGAACCTGCGGGCCGAGGCGTTGGCGCAGTTTAAGCAATCCGGCCTGCCGGGTATTCGTGATGAGCAATGGCGGCATACCAACTTGCGTGCGCTCAAGAGTAACTTGTATGCACATTCCCACGGGTCATCAACGAAAGTGTCGGCTACACCGAACTCGACTACACGTCTGGTGTTTGTTAATGGGCACTTCGCGCCAGAACAATCAAGCCTGCATGAGAGCGATGGTATTACCGTCACTGATCTCGAGCAGGGTTGCCGGGACCAGTCACTGCATTTGCAGGATCATTTTTCGAGCACCTTGCCGACGCAGCAACATGGTTTTACCACACTGAACACGGCTTACTGCCATGGCGGCTATGTCATCTACCTTCGAAGCGGTACACAGGCTGCAAGCGTACTTGAAATGCTATTTATCAATACCGCTCAGGACGATGATTCGTTGACCAATATCAGTCATACGCGCAACCTGGTTGTCGCCGAAGCTAATACCCGCTGCCGAATCATCGAGCGGCATCAGGGCGAAGATGGAAGTGTATATCTGCATAACACAATCACCGAGATTATTGCCGGCGAGAATGCGCATATCGATCATTACAAAATCCAGCAGGACTCCAGCGAAGCGTTTCACATCGGAGGTGTGTTTATAGAGCAGGCAGCGAACGCTCATGTTAAATCACATAACATCTCGCTGGGCGGATTACTGACCCGCAATGACATCTGTTGCAACCTGAACGGTGAAGGCGGACACATAGAAATGAATGGCCTGGTGTTCGGCAAAGGCCGCCAGCATGTCGATAATCACACCCAGGTTAATCATTTGGTGCCACATTGCAGCAGTGATGAGCATTACAAATGCATTTTGGATGATCACTCGCGTAGCGTGTTTCGGGGTCGCATTGTAGTCGCCGAAGATGCGCAGCTCACCAGTGCAGACCAGCAAAACAATAATCTACTCTTATCTGCCAATTCCGAGGCAGATAGCAAGCCGCAACTGGAGATCTACGCCGACGACGTGAAGTGTTCGCACGGTGCAACGGTCGGTCAGCTGGATCCAAAATCCCTGTTCTATCTGCAGTCGCGTGGCATCGATCAACAATCCGCCAGCGAGCTGCTGACCTTTGCTTTCGCCAACCAAGTCATCGATCGACTGGAGGCTGAATGTGTGCGTGAAGATTTAACCAAACTCATTGGCGGCGCGCTGTTGCATGAGTTGGAGGATTTATTATGACTATGCTAGCTACGGATTCGTCCGCGGATCAATTTTCAATTGAGTCGATACGTGGTGATTTTCCTATCCTGCAACAAGAAGTTTCGGGTCGGCCGTTGGCTTACCTGGATAACGGCGCCTCGACGCAAAAACCTAATCAGGTAATCGATACCATCGCTGATTTCTATCGACAGGACTACTCCAATGTGCACCGCGGCATTCATACGCTGAGCCAACGCGCAACTGACCGTTTCGAAGCGGCCCGGGAAACTGTCCGCGAATTTATCAACGCTACCGATACTACCGAAGTTATTTTTACCGACGGGACAACCGAAGCCATTAACCTGGTTGCCCATAGTTATGTAAGGGCACACTTTCAGTCCGGTGACGAAGTTATTGTGTCGATGCTGGAACATCATTCAAATATTGTGCCGTGGCAACTGCTGGCTGAGCAGATAGGCCTGGTGCTTAAAGTGATTCCAATTAATCAGCGTGGCGAACTGGTCTACGAGGAATACCAGAAATTACTGAGCGACAAAACCCGGCTGGTCGCCATCAGCCAGGTTTCAAACGCTCTCGGCAGTATCACGCCTCTCAAACAAATTATCGACGACGCCCATGCATACGGTGCCAGGGTTCTGGTCGACGGCGCGCAGGCGATTGCGCATGCCGATGTCGATGTGCAGGCACTGAACTGTGATTTTTATGCGTTCTCTTCTCACAAAATTTTTGGCCCGACAGGCGTCGGTGTCCTGTACGGCAAACAGGAACTGCTGGACGCCATGCCGCCTTACCAGGGTGGTGGTGACATGATCAAAGTGGTCAGTTTCTCCGGCACCCAGTACAACGATTTACCTTATAAATTCGAAGCTGGAACACCTAATATTGCCGGTGTCGTTGGCTTTGCCGCTGCACTGGACTACGTCACCGCAATCGGGTTTGATGCAATTGTCCACCATGAAAAGCAGTTACTGGATTACGCGACCACCTGCATGCAGCAGATAGATGGACTGCAGATTTTCGGTACCGCACAGCACAAAGCCGGCATATTGTCGTTTCGAATAGATGGCGTGCACGCTTCAGACTTGGGCACCCTGTTGGATCATCAGGGTGTGGCTATACGGGTAGGGCACCACTGTGCGATGCCGGTGATGGAGTTTTACGGCGTAAGCGGTACAGCCAGAGCGTCCCTGGCCTTGTATAATAACAAGGCCGACATCGACGCCCTGGTGGCGGCGACAACCAAGGCGACACGTATGTTGCGCTAATTATTGAACGCGAAATGAACCAGCAAGCTACTCCTCCGGCGCCTGCCGATCTTGAGCCGGCAATCATCGAGGCACTAAAATCGGTCTACGATCCGGAAATACCGGTCAACATCTATGATCTCGGGCTGATCTACGGCTTTGAGGTTGATGAGAATTATTTTGTAGATGTCAGCATGACACTGACGGCACCGGGCTGCCCGGTGGCTGAAACCTTTCCCGGAATTGTTGAGAACGCAGTCAAAGGTGTGGTTGGCGTTTCTGATGCACGGGTTGAACTGACTTTCGACCCCCCCTGGACAATGAACAACATGTCCGAAGAAGCCAAGCTCGAGCTGGGTATGATCTGAATACGGAGAGAGCTAGCATGACCAACAATTTTGAAGCCTGCCCGGACAACAAGTTTTATTACCTGCACTGGCCGAGCAATACGGAGACCAAAGCGATTGTATTGCTGGTACACGGCCTGGGCGAACATTGCGAACGCTATGCCGGACTTGCGGATTACCTGAATGCCGCCGGCTACGCGCTTTGCTCTATGGATTTACCGGGACATGGACAATCTGTCGGTCGTCGCGGTCACATCGACAGGTTTCATGACTATGAAGTGGCGGTCAAGTGTTTGCATGACAAAATCAAAACACTTTATCCGAATCACGAAATCTTCCTGCTCGGGCACAGCATGGGCGGCTTGATCGCAACTCATTTTCTGCTCGGCAATCAGCAGTTATTCAAGGGCGCCATGTTATCCGGCGCTGCAATCCAGAGTCCACAGCAACCACCGGAGCTGCAACTGAAGATTGTGCGGCTTATTTCGCGGATATTCCCGCGTTTGGGGGTTATGAAGCTGGACGCTTCGCAGGTCAGTAAGGACACACGGGTTGTGGCAAATTATATGGGTGATCCGCTGGTGAACCGAGGTAAGCTTTCGGCCCGCCTGCTGTCGGAAATGTTCACTACTATGAATGAATGTATTGACCAGGCAGCAAAAATTTCATTGCCAATCTTGATTATGCATGGCGACGCCGATGTGATGACATCGCCGGAAGGTTCGAGGCTGTTGCATGAGAAGGTTTCTTCACAGGATAAGCGTTTGAAAATCTATAGCGGCCTGTATCACGAAATTTTTAATGAGCCGGAGAAACTCGAGGTCTATGCTGACGTGGTACGCTGGCTGGATGACCATTCCGTCTAACCGGAGACTAGAGCCAGTACCGCTCCAGCGGTGTCACGGATAACGCAAAAATTTGAACCGCCCATGGTGCAGGGTGCGACGACAACTTCTCCGCCCAGAGCCCTGCAGTTCGCCGCACTTGCATCGACATCAGCCACCCTAACGTATACTAGCCACTGCGCTGGAAAATTCGCATTACTGCCACGTGCATGACACACGCCAGCTACAGTCTCGCCATTGTGCGGTAAATTCATATTGAAATCATTGTAATCGCCCATGGATACAGCTTCGTTGTCCCAGCCAACCACTTGCGAGTAAAAATCCTTTAAC